>CAXSHC010000027.1:10205-16955 GCA_964236745.1 uncultured Acetobacteraceae bacterium | reverse complement strand
CGAGCTTTCTCGACGTGCCGGAGAATCCTACCGCCGCCGGCGCGGACGGCGCGCCGCCCGCGCTGCCGGTGGCGGCCAACGTCCAGACCCTGCGGCCGTCGGCACCGCAGCCGTCCTTGACACGGGCTTTCCAGGGTGAGCAGGCAACGCCGGCCACGCTGCGTGCAGTGTCCGCCACGCCGCGCCGGAGCGGGATGACTTGCTGCTGGCCGCTCGGCGAACCGGGCACCAAGGCGTTCCACTTCTGCGGCGGCGAGCCGACGCCGGGCAAGCCGTACTGCGCCGAGCATGCTGCCGTGGCTTACGTGAAGATCCGGGACCGGCGGGACAGCGTCGCCTGAAACGACGTCAGGACTTCGGCAGGGCGGGAAGCGCCATGGGATCCTCTTCCGCCCCGCCCGCTTCTTCCACCGTGTCGGCCGGCAGTAGTCGCAGCGCCTGGAACAGCCGGAGCGCGAACCGGCCGCTGAAGCTGAACAGCGCCATCAGGAAGGCACCGCCCAGCCCCGCCACCTGACGGATGCCGATCGCCTGTGCCAGGGTGAAATGCAGGCTCACCCACAGGAACGCGCACGCCATGCACAGGTAGTAGATCGCCCAGGACCGGGTGATCAGCTGGAAGAAGCGTCGGTGGTGCGGCACGCGCAGGTCAGGCTGCTGCTGCGCCACCAGCTCCTCGATGATGGAGCGGCCGCGCGAGCCGATGGCGAAGGCGACGCCGACCACCGTTTCCGTCACCGCTCCTTCGTATTTCAGCATGAACGGTTGCTTGGAGAACACGTCGATAGTGCCGAACACCAGCACCAGGGTGGTGGACAGGATGTAGATGCGCGGAAAGCCGATGCGCAGCTTGTGCCGGCGGAATGCGTCGATCGGCACGAATACGAGGGTGCCGATGATGGCGGCGCGCAGGCCCATCGTCTTCATCAGCGCGTAGAACACGATCACGCCGCCAAAGTCGAACGCGGCGGTACCGAGCAGCTTCCTCAGCCAGCCCATGACGGCGGCGCTCAGTGCGGGGTCGAGGCCGTCCCGCCGGGCCGCGCCTGCGACGGGGACGGCGCCTGCCCTGGCAGGGAAGGCCGGCTTTTTTCCTGGTTCAGGAGCTTGTTGTCGATCTGCCCGACCGTACTGTTTATCCGTCCCTGGTCGCCCGAGTTGGTGCCGGCGGTGATCCCGCCCGGATTGCGCGGCGCGGTGGTGGCCTGGCCGGTGGAGGTGGGGCCGGTCTCGACACCGGGTGCGGTCACATCGGGGTTCTGGGCGGCGGTCCCGGTACTGGTCTGAGCGAGGGCGGAGGATGGAACCCCCAGCGCCAGCAGGAGGATGGCCTTCGGGAGCCGGTTCATGCGCGGGTTCCGGTGGTGGCGGTATGGGCGTCGATCAGGGCGATGTTGCGCATGTTGGCCTTGAAGGTGGCGTCGAAAAGGTCGCCCAATACAGGCACGGAACCGGCCACCGCCTCGATCGCGACGTTGCCCAGCATCTTCGCCAGCTGTGCCGGTGGCAGGCCGATCTGGTAGGCCTCATAGACGATGTAGAGCGATACTGCCGTCATGGCCGCGTCGCCGGCGGCGGGGGCCAGGCCGATCACGCTGTTGAGCCCGAAGCGGAACTTGGTTCCGGGCAGCTTCACCGCAGCGTCGAGGAGCCAGGCCAAGCGCCGGATGCGGGCTAGGCGCCGTGCCCTGTCGGCCGCGTCGATCGGCTTGCCCCGGGGCATCTTGTCGAGGAAGCGGCTGGCGTCGTTGAAGGCGATCATGGACGTGCTCCATGCGTGATGTGGGCTGCCGGATGGACCGGGTCAATCCGGTCCGGTCCGGCGGCGAGGATTAACGCCGGAAGTCAGCGGCAGACATGGCGATACCCGTCGGCGCCAATATAGGTGGCGGTGGCGGGGTCGTAGCAGGCGAAGCTGCTGCAGATGCCGGCCTGGGCGTATTGCTGCGGCAGCAGCGACTGGCCAACCGCGTTGGCTTCGCGTGCCCGGACGCCGCAAAGCGGGGTGTCAGCCGGGGCGGACGGGTCGTTGGCCAGAACCGCGCCCTGCGGCTGCGGCGACAGGACGATGCCCTGGGCGCGAGGCGGCGCTGCCGCAACAACGGCGACGGGCGGCGCTGCGGCGGGAGGCGGCGTGTCGGCGCACCCGGCGAGCGCCAGTGTGGCTGCCAATGCTGGCGCCAAAACTGCCCCGTCACCGACCCGATATCCGGTCCACCTCATCTGCAACCCCGCTTCCACCCGGTGATGAACGTTGCGGCCTCGTCCTGCGTTGCTTGGTCTCCGTATGCAGGAGCGTTGCGCAGTGATTGAGCCGACCCGGCCACAGTTCCTCCTGGTTCTGCGTCAGCCCGACGGCAGCGGCCGGGGCACCACCGTGCACGTGTCCGCCACCGTCGCGAAGCTGTTTGGCGAGCGGCTACAGGCGGAAGGGGCCGAGCACCAGCAGCTCTGGATCGACCGGCTCGAAAGCCTGGACGGGGACGGCTTCAGCTATGCCGGCGACGTGTTCGTGGCGATACGCATCACCGAGGGCGGCATCGGGCAGGAGATCCCGTTCGTGGCGAACACGCCAGTCGAGTTGCAGGGCATGTTCATCCCGGCCGCGGAGGCCACCGCAGGCACCAACGATCCCGGCCTGCCGGTGCTGCACTTCACCCACAGCCCGGTCGGCTTCGTGGTGTACGACGGCAAGACCTATCGCTGAGGCCTGACCGGGGTCCGGCTGGCGCGAAGGGTCACATCGCCCGTGCGACCGGTGCGGGTGATAAGGCGGCCGTTCATCATGCCGATCGACGTGGCGACGAGGATGCGCGGCATTTCGCCGTTGGCAGGAGTGGAAAGCGGCAGCGTCGCGACGTGCGAGTTCTGGTCGCCGTTATCGGGTGCTGCAGTAGCCCTGGCCTTTGTCCCGTTCGCGCTCTTGGACGAACAGATCAGGTGGTAACACGAGGTCGGGAGACGTGTCGTCCAGGATGCCAATCCACTGCGCGCCCTCGTGGGTAATGACTTGGCCGCCGGGGAGGCGACCGCTGTTCAAGGGAAGCGTGAGCGGGTTGAGCGTGCCCGCGAAGAGCAGGAGCAGGCGCGACCCGTCGGCATTGGACGTCTTGACACGCCACGTGGGGGACGGGGCAAACCCGGACGCGGCTTTCCCTTCTCGCGCGGGTTTTGTACTGTCGTGCGGTAGAAAGACTAGGTTCTGTCCGTCCGGGCGATAGCGGGCTGGCTCGGCTCGAAGCCGGAACCATCGCGGCCTGGAAGAGAAGCGATCGTCTTCGTGCCGCTGGCGGCATCGCGGACAACCAGCGCTGTTTGCTTCGCGCGGGGATCCGAATCGTCGTCCGTCCCGGTGTCGGCGAAGCTTTCCCCCCTGTCGGGCAACAGCGAGAACGCGTCGAAGCCACGACGGAGCAAAGGAGGGAATGGCTGCCGCGTGCTGTATGTCCAGCCATCGTCGGCTGCTTCGGCCCGGAACAACGCTTCCCGAACGGGAACCGGTCCAGCCTGCCCGAAGGCATCAAGCGTTCGGAAGCAAGTGGAAGGCGACCGCACAGGATGCTTATCGGCGTCTTGTGTCTTGCACGACGCCGGCAGGCTCTGGCAGGCTCGATTACTCGGACAAGAAGTCCGCCACGAAGAAACCACAGGAGGATGCATATGCGAGGTTTCTGGAAACAGGCCGCGCGAGCAGTCGTGGGGCTGTTGCTTGCCGTGTCGGCCGGCGCCGCGGGTGCGCGCGGGGAAACCCTGCTCAGCCCCGACACGGCGCTTTATGCACGGGTCATCCGGATTTCCGGCAACGGTGCGCCGCACATCCTGGCGAGCGTGACCAGCTTCACCGGCGGTACCAACGTCGGCATCTATGCAAGCCAAAACGGCCAGCGTTTCACGCAGGTCGGCCGCATCAACGATCCCGACTTCAACGGCGGGCTGTGTTGCGGCACGCTGTTCGAGCTGCCGCAGGCGGTGGGCGCGCTGCCGAAGGGCACCGTGCTCTGGGCCGGATCGGTGGGCCAGGGCGTGACCGTCAACCGCCGGATGACGATCAAGGTGTACCGCAGCAACGATTCCGGCCGGACCTGGTCGTTCCTCAACGAGATCGCCTCGCCGAACACGAGCGGCCTGTGGGAGCCGGAGTTCACGATCGCGTCCGACGGGGCGCTGGTCATGACTTTTTCCGACGAGACGCAGGCCGCCTACAGCCAGTTCCTCAACCACGTCCGGAGCTATGACGGGCAGACCTGGCAGGACATGTCGCCCGTGGTGGCGAGTGCCGCGTTCGCCGACCGGCCCGGCATGGCCATCGTGTCGCGGCTCGTCAGCGGCGAGCGGATGATGACGTTCGAGCTGTGCGGGCCGTCGAACTGCGCCGCGCACTACAAGCTGTCCAGGGATGGCTGGAACTGGGGTGCCGCCACCGACCTCGGCCGGGCGATCCGGCTGCCCGACGGCCGCTTCTTCGAGCACACGCCCTACAACACGGTGCTGCCAGACGGCACGATTCTGCTGGGGGGCCAGGTGCTGGCCAACGCGGACGGCAGCACGGCCGCCGCGAACGGCACGGTGCTGTTCAAGAACCTGTGGGGCAACCCGGCGGCGCCATGGTCGACGATCGCGGCACCGGTGCCGGTTCCCGGCGCCTACGACAATTATTGCCCGAACTACTCGTCGCCGCTGCTGTCGCTGCGTGGCGGAACAAGGGTGCTGGAGCTGGGCAGCGACGTTTCGAACGGCCAGTGCCTGATGTACTACGGCATCGGGTCGACGCGCTGAGCGGGTTCCGCCCGAACAACATCAGCCGGATCGTGACACGATCCGGCTGAACGGCCGCCTTCAAACCTTCAGCGCGCCTTGGCTGGCGGCGTCGCGCTCGACCCGGACCAGGCGCTCGCCGTCGGCAAAGGCGAGGCTGAGCCGGGCGCCGGGTTGCAGGGCGGCGCCAAGGGTCACCGGATGCCCGGCCTGGTCCCGGACCAGCACGTAGCCACGCGCCAGCACCGCCTGCGGCGACGCGGAATCGAGCCGCGCCGTCAGGCCGGCCAGGACCGCGGACCGTTCCCGCAGCGCCGCCGTGGCGTCGCGCAGGGTCTGGCGCAGGCCGGCCTGCAGCCCGGTGCCGACCACGGCGAAGCGTACGCGTCGGATCTCGATTGCCTGCCTTGGCGCCGGCATCGGTCGTTCGGCCGCCGCCAGCGACGCGCGCCGTGTCGCCAGCAGCGCCGGTAGGGCTCGTCGCAATGCGCCGTCGGCCAGCGCGACCTCGCCGCGCCGTCGCACCACCAGCCGGTGCGGGTCCACCAGCCGACGCTCGGTGGCCGTCAGGCCGGTGCGTCGCGCCGCCAGCAGCGCCGGCAGCGCGCGGCGCAGCTCGCCGGATTGCAGCACGACCCGCCCGCGCCGGTTCTCGATCAGCCGGTGCGCGTCCGGCATGTGCCGTTCCGCCGCCACCAGGGCGGTGCGGCGCAGCGCCAGCAGCGCCGGCAGCGCCCGGTGCAGCCGGTGTCCGGCCTCGCGCAGCGCGTCGCGCCGCGAAGCCACCTGTCCGGGGCCCGCCAGGCCAAGCCGGTGCAGCCGGTCGTCCAGGCGCTGCCGCATGTGGCCGAGCAGGGAAGGAAGGTCCGGCAGCAAGCCGCCGGCGCGGTCGAGGCGCAGGCGGAGCCCCTGGGACAGCCGCCCGAGCCCGGCCTCGAGGCGGGCGGCGCGGTGCAGGAGGTCGGCCACGAGCTCGACGCGGGCCGGCACGGCGATCTCGGCGGCCGCGGTGGGGGTGGGGGCGCGGCGGTCGGACACGAAGTCGATCAGGGTGGTGTCGGTCTCGTGCCCGACCGCGGAGATCACCGGGATGCGGCACGCGGCCACCGCGCGCAGCACCGCCTCGTCGCTGAAGGCCATGAGGTCTTCCAGGCTGCCGCCGCCGCGCGCCACGATCAGCAGGTCCGGGCGCGGGATAACCGTACCCGGCCCGGTGCGCTGGTCGAAGCCCGTGATGGCGGCGGCGATGCGCGCGGCGGCTCCTTCGCCCTGCACCGGCACCGGCCACAACAGCAGGGAGCGCGGGAAGCGGCGTGCGACCGTGGTGCGTATGTCGTGCAGCACCGCGCCCTGGGCGGAGGTGACGAGCCCGATCAGGCGCGGCAGGAACGGCAGCGGGCGCTTGGCGTCGGCGTCGAACAGTCCTTCGGCGGCGAGTCTGGTGCGCAGCCGCTCGATGCGCGCCAGCAGCGCACCTTCGCCGGCGTATTCCATGCGCTCGACCACCAGCTGGTACGACGAGCGCTCGCCATAGGAGGAGATGCGGCCGGTGGCGATCACCTCCAGGCCGTTCTCCGGCTGCAGGCCGAGGCGGGAAACAGCGCCCCGCCACACCACGCCGGAAATCTTGCCGCCCTCGTCCTTGAGCGAGAAGTAAAGGTGCCCGGACGGGTAGCGCTTGAACTCGGTGATCTCGCCGCGCACCCGGACGCGGCTGAAGCTGCCTTCCAGCACCCGCTTCACCGCCCCGGAAATTTCCGACACGCTGTATTCGGGCACATTCGACGCGGTGTTGACGTTGGTGGAGGCGGCGGGTTCGTCCATGGCGTGAGGGTATGATAGGAGCGGGCGCGTCGCGAGGGGGCGGATGTGATGCGTGTGCTGCTGGTGGGTGGAGGCGGACGGGAACACGCGCTGGCCGCGACGCTGAAGCGCTCGCCGCTGCTGGACGCGCTGTTCACGGCTCCCGGCAACCCCGGCACCGCCTTGCTGGGG
>CAXSHC010000027.1:397-10195 GCA_964236745.1 uncultured Acetobacteraceae bacterium | reverse complement strand
GGCCGCCCTGGTGGCGTTCGCCCGGGCAGAGCGGATCGACCTAGTGGTGCCGGGACCGGAAGCGCCGCTGGTGCTGGGACTGGCCGACGCCTGCGCCGCCGCCGGCATCGCCTGCGCCGGCCCGAGTGCGGCGGCGGCCCGCCTGGAAGGCAGCAAGAGCTTCGCCAAGGAGGTGTGCGACGCCGCCGGCATTCCCACCGCGCGCTGGGAACGGTTCGAGGACGCGGTTCTGGCGCACGACTTCGTGCGCCGCCGCGGCGCGCCGATCGTGGTCAAGGCGGACGGGCTGGCGAGCGGCAAGGGCGTGGTGGTGGCGCAGACGGTGGCCGAAGCCGAAGCCGCCATCACGGCGATGATGCAGGACGGGAGCCTCGGCCGCGCCGGGGCCGCCGTGGTGATCGAGGAATGCCTCCAAGGCGACGAGGTGTCGCTGTTCGCGTTCTGCGACGGGGACACCGCGCTGCTGATCGGGGCGGCCCAGGACCACAAGCGCATCGGCGAGGACGACACCGGTGCCAACACCGGCGGCATGGGGGCGGTGTCGCCGCCCGCGTTCTTCGACCGGGACACGCAGGAACAGGCGCTCGACCTGCTGGTGCGGCCGATGCTGCGCGAGATGAGCCGTCGCGGCACGCCGTTCCGGGGCGTGATCTTCGCCGGCCTGATGCTGACCCCGGACGGGCCCTCGCTGATCGAGTACAACGTGCGGCTGGGCGATCCGGAAGCACAGGCGCTGCTGCCGCGGCTGCGCTCGGACCTGCTGCCGGTGCTGGCGGCGCTGGCGGAAGGACGGCTCGACCAGGCGCAACTGCGCTTCGCCGACGAGGCGGCGGTGGCGGTGGTGCTGGCCGGGCGCGGCTATCCCGGCGCCCCCGCCACCGGGGCTGCGATCGGCGGCATCGAGCGGGCGGAAGCGATGCACGGCGTGCACGTGTTCCAGGCGGCCACCGTGCGGGACGCGACCGGCGCCCTGGTGGGCGCGGGCGGGCGCGTGCTGACGGTGGTGGCGGTGGCGCCGGAGCTGGCCGATGCGCGCGACGCCGCCTATGCCGGGGTGGCGGCGATCGAGTGGCCGGACGCGGTGTGGCGGCGCGACATCGGCGTGCGGGCGCTGGTGCGGGCACTGGCGGCGAAGCACGCGCTGTGACCGCAATTCCCGGCAGGCCGGATGCAGGCGGTCCGTGACTGCTGGTTGGCCCCGTGCGGGTTCCGATGGTGGTCGTCGAGCCTGAGCTGTCGGAACAGGCTGCCGCGCGTTCGCATCAACCTCAGGTCGATGCGGGCAGCGTTCGACGTCGGGTGCGGCATGTGAGAAACGGTGCAGGCGTATCGTTGAAGTGATGCCCGGAAGGCTTTGCAGGCACGGTAAGAGCGTCCAAGTAGAAGGGAAGAGTGTTCGGCATGCCATTACCCTCGGCACAGCCGGAAGGTTCGGCCAAGTCCCGTTCACTGCCATGAAGCCGGCCGATGAATTGGCAACCGCTCCGTTGGACTGGGCTTCTTCCCGACACCACAAGGAAGACCCAAACGATGGCGATGCCGGCCATGAAGGACATCATCGCCATCGGCGGTTCGACCGGCAGCGGTGCGGTGCTCAAGCAGTTGCTGGGCGACCTGCCGCCTGACCTGAAGGCCAGCATCTTCGTCAGCACGCACATCGCTGCCCACGGGCCCAGCTTTCTCATCGACATGCTGTCGAGCAGCGCCACCCTGCCGATCGCCCGTGCCGTGGACGGGCAGCCGATCCAGCCGGGCCATATCTATGTCGCCGCACCCGACAGGCACCTGCTGCTGATCGACAACACGATCCGGCTCGGCACGGGACCGCACGAGAACATGGCCCGGCCGTCCATCGACCCGTTGTTCCGGTCGGCAGCGCTTTCGTTCGGACCACGCGTGGTCGGCGTGGTGCTGACCGGCATGCTCAACGACGGCGCGTCCGGACTGCACGCGATCAAGGCGTGCGGCGGCACGACGGTGGTGCAGCATCCGCTCGATGCCGTGGCCGACCAGATGCCGCTCGCAGCACTGGAAGCCACCGAGGTCGACCACGTGGCACCCGCGTCGGGGCTTGGAGGGTTGCTCACGGCGCTTGCCCGGACCGAGGCCGCCGCCGGCCAGGTTTCCTCGCTGCCCAAGGACCTCTGGCTGGAGGTGGAGATCGCCGCCGGGGTGCGCCTCGGAAGCGACAAGCTGCGCCGCATCGCCACTCCGAGCGCCCTGTCCTGCCCGGCCTGCCACGGGGTGCTGTCCGAGATGCACGACAGCCGGCCGCTACGCTATCGCTGCCAGACCGGCCACGCCTACACGGCCGAAACGCTGGTCGCCGACATCAGCGAGGTCGACCACGCGATCCGGATCGCCATGCGCATGATGGAGGAACGGGTGACCCTGGTCGAGCGCATGGCGGTCGACGCGCGCGAGAACGGGCGGAACGCGGTGGCCGAGCTCTACGAGGCCCGTGGCGACGAGTATCGCCGCTATGCCAAGACCCTGCGCGACGCCGCGGAAACGTCCTTGCGTTTCGGGCTTGCCCCGCGGACGCAGGAGGTTTGACCGAACCGTTTCGTCAAACCATGATTATTACATAGCATAAATGCTGACCAGCCTTCGGGCGATGCGGATGCCGTATGGACGAGATAGGCGACACAGACACGCTTCACGACGCCGACCGGGCCGACGAAACCGTTAAAACGATGTCGGTGGTGGGAGTCGGCGTTTCGGCCGCCTCGCTGCGGTCGCTGGAAGTCATGTTCGCGGCGACAGCTCCCGGCCTCGACGCGGCCTATCTGGTCGCGGTCCGCCAGCAGGAAGGGCTGGAGGTCGGCACCGTGGTGGACGCGCTGAGGCGGCAATCCCCGCTGCCGGTGAAGGTCGGCGAGGACGGGGAGCGGATCGAGCCGAACCACATCTATGTCGGCGGCCGTGACGACATGATGACCCTCGAGAACGGGCACCTGCGGATTGCGACGGCGACCGAGCCGGTCGGGCACCGCGCCACGATCGACACCATGCTGGTGTCCATAGCCGAGCACGCGCACGACAACGCGGTCGCCGTGATCCTCGGTGGCCTCGGCATCGACGGCACGGCCGGGGTCACGGCCACCAAGAAGTTCGGCGGCCTGTCGATCGGCGAGGGCGACGCGGAGACTGCTGCCGGAAGCAGCCAGGGAGCGGCCGGGCCGCTCGGGGCCGTCGACATCCACCTGCCCGCGGACGAGATCCCCACCAGGATCGCGCTCTACCTCGACAACGCCACCGCCCTGGAGAACGGGAGCCCCGACAGCACGGCGGAAGCGATCGAGGCGCGCATCGCCCAGATCACCACCATCGTGCGCAACGCCACCGGCCACGACTTCCACGGCTACAAGCGGGGAACCCTGCTGCGGCGCGTGCACCGTCGCCTGCAGGTGCTGCAGATCGACAGCATCGGCGCCTACGTCATGCGGCTGCGCGGCGACCGCCAGGAAGTGCAGGACCTGTTCCAGGACCTGCTGATCGGCGTCACCGAGTTCTTCCGGGACGCGCCGGAATTTACCGTGCTCGAGAATGAGATCCCGCGCCTGTTCGAGGGCAAGACGCGGAACGACCAGTTCCGGGTCTGGGTGCTCGGCTGCGCCACCGGCGAGGAAGCCTACTCGATCGCCATCCTGCTGCGCGAGCACATGGCGACGCTGGCCGAGCCGCCGCAGGTGCAGATCTTTGCCACTGACCTCGATGCCCGCGCCCTCGGCTTGGCGCGGGCCGCCCGGTACGCGGCCAGCATCGCCGACCAGATACGCCCGGACAGGCTCGATCGCTGGTTCGTGCGGGAAGGCGACACCTATTGCGTGTCCAAGGAGCTGCGCGAGATGTGCATCTTCTCGCCGCACAACGTCGTCAAGGACGCGCCGTTCTCGCGGATCGACATCCTGTCGTGCCGCAACCTGCTGATCTACCTGAACGCGGACATACAGAACCGGGTCATCCCGATCTTCCACTTCTCGCTCAGGCCGGCGGGCGTGCTGTTCCTGGGTTCGTCGGAGAACGTCGGCCGCCACCAGAAGCTGTTCGCGCCGATCGACCGACGCAGCCGCGTGTTCCGGTGCCTGGAAACGGCGATGCGCGTCATTCCGGACTTCCCGCTGAGCACGCGCAGGCGCGCGAGCGATCCGCTGGATGCGATGCCGGCGGAAGCCTCGCCGCTGCCACGGCTCTCGCAGATGCTCAGCCGGCAGGCCGAAGCGATCGCCGAGCGCTACGCTCCGGCCTATTTCGTGGTCGACACCCAGTTCGACGTGCTGCACTTCTCCGGGCGCACCGGACGGTTCCTGGAGCCGGTGGCGGGTGCCGCGACGCTCAACCTGTGCAGCCTGATCCACCGCGACCTGCGCATCGACCTGCGCTCGGCGCTGCACCGCGCCTCGTCGGAGAACCGACGCATCGAGATCCCGCACCTCCTGCTCCGGCAGGAGGACCGCGTGATCGCGCTCAATTTGGTCGTCGAGCCGGTCGGCATGGGCGACCTGACCTCGCTCATCGTCCTGTTCCAGGACATCGGTCCCGTCCCCGAGGGGATGGCCGGTGGCGACCGGCCGGGCGGCGACGAGCATGTGCAAAGGCTCGAGAACGAGCTGCGCGTGACGCGGGAACGGCTCCAGGCCACCATTGAGGAGCTCGAATCGACCAACGAGGAGCTGAAATCCTCCAACGAGGAATACCAGTCGATCAACGAGGAGCTGCAATCCGCCAGCGAGGAGATGGAAACCTCCAAGGAGGAGCTGCAGTCGGTCAACGAGGAGCTGCAGACCGTCAACGGCGAGCTGGGGCATCGGGTGGCCGAGCTCGCCCGAAGCAACTCGGACCTGAAGAACCTCCTGGAGGCGACCCAGATCGCCACCGTCTTTCTCGACAACGAGCTGCGCGTCCGCAGCTTCACCCCGTCGGCGACCGAGATCTTCCACCTGCTGGACACCGATGTCGGCCGCCCGCTCGGGCACGTGGTGTCGCGCGTCGCCTATGGCGAGCTCCAGGACGACATCCGCCGCGTGCTCAAGACGCTGGTGCCGGTCGAGCGCACGGTGGTGGATCCGCTCAACCACCGTCACTTCGCGGCCAAGGTGCTACCCTACCGCAGCACGGACAACTACATCAGCGGCACCGTGGTGACCTTCACCGACCTGACCGCCGTGCGCAACGCCGAAACCGCGCTGCGGCACAGCGAGCAGCGGCTGCAGACGCTGCTGACGGCGAGCTCGGAAGTCATCTTCCGGATGAGCGCCGACTGGACCGAGATGCTGGACATGTGGGGCGGCAGCTTCCTGGGGGAGATGCGGGACGGCCGCCAGTGGCTCAGCGAGTTCGTCCCGCCCGAAGACACGCCGCGGATCGCCGCGGAGTTCGCCGCCGCCGCGAAGGACGTGCGGGCGTTCGAACTGGAACACCGGGTCCGGCGCGTCGACGGCTCTGTCGGCTGGACGATGACGCGCGCGGTGCCGATCGTCGGCGCGGACGGGGTGATCGTGGAGTGGTTCGGTGCCGCCAGCGACATCACCAGCCGACGCGAGGCGGAGGAGGCCCTGCGTGGAAGCGAGCAGCGGCTGCACTCGCTGGTCGAGGGCTTGCCGCAGCTGGTCTGGCGGGCCATGGGCGATGGGAACTGGACCTGGGTCAGCCGGCAATGGACCGACTTCACCGGGCAGAGCGACGGGGACAGCCACGGCTGGGGCTGGCTCGACACGGTGCACCCCGACGACCACAAGGCGGCCCGCGAAGCCTGGAACCGGGCGACCACGAAGAACACCTTCCAGGCCGAGTTCCGGATCCGCCAGGGTAACAGCGGCTCCTATCGCTGGTTCAAGACCCGGGCGCTGCCGGTGCGGAACGAGGACGGCGCGGACCCGGAGTGGATCGGAACCTCCACCGACATCCACGACCTGCGCGCCCTGCAGGAGCGGCAGGAGGTGCTTGTCGCCGAGCTGCAGCACCGCACCCGCAACCTGCTTGGCGTGGTCAGGCAGATGGCGCAGAAGACGCTGCGCTCCAGCACCAGCCTGGCCGATTTCCGCGAACGCTTCCGCGACCGCATCGAGGCGCTCGCCCGGGTGCAGGGGCTGCTGTCACGCCTCAACGAGCATGATCGCGTCACCTTCGACGAGCTCGTCCGGACGGAGTTCAAGGCGCTCGGCGTCGAGCCGGGACAGGACGGCCCCGTCGTGATCGAGGGGCCGGCTGGCGTACGGCTGCGTTCCACCACGGTGCAGACCCTGGCCATGGCCCTGCACGAGCTGGCCACCAACGCCCTCAAATACGGGGCGCTGAGACAATCTGGCGCGCGCCTCGTCGTGCGGTGGCACGTGGAAGCCAAACGGGAAGGCAAGCCGGACGGCCGGCCCTGGCTTCACGTCGACTGGCGCGAAACCGGGGTCAAGATGCCGTCCGCCGGCGTGGAGGCCCAGGGAAGCGGGCAGGGACGTGGCCAGGGGCGTGAACTGATCGAACACGCGTTACCTTATCAACTTTCCGCCAGAACAACCTATGTTTTTGGAAACGATGGTGTTCATTGCACCATATCCATGCCTGTTTCGATGGCCGACACGTCGGAGAACCAAAACCATGACTGATCGGCCATTGAACAACTACCGCATCCTCGTGGTCGAGGATGAGTATATCCTGGCCGAGGAACTTGCCTACGAGCTGGGTGATGCCGGCGCGGTCGTTCTCGGGCCGGTTTCCACTATCGAGCGCGCCCTCACCCTGCTGCAGGACCAAGCTCCGCCGGACGGCGCGATCCTCGACGTCAACCTCGGTGGCGTGCCGGTTTTTCCGCTCGCCGATACCCTCACCACGCGCCGGGTTCCCTTCGTCTTCACCACCGGTTACGACGCGACCGGGCTTCCCGAACGTTTCGCCCACATCGCCAAGTGCGAGAAGCCCTTCAACGCGGCCAACCTGACTGCGGTGGTGGCTCGCGCGATCCAGGCCTGAAAGCCGACGGCATCGATCGGGGGTTTGCGGTGATCGAACGGGTGAGGCGCCCCGCCGACGGGCCGCTCGGCGTTCCGTGCGCAGGCCCGGGCGGAAAAGATCGCGTTCCAGTTTGGGATATTGCGACAAAAGGCGTGTGTGGCCGATGTTCGCGTTATCGCGACACGTGCCGCACGACGCGTTCGCTCGTCGCCGGTAGCCGCGGATTGTCGCGAAGTGGGTGTTCGGGGAACGGGCCGGCTGCTGTGTCGGTCGGTCCGGGCTTCCGGACACGGACGGATCACAGGAGCCTGCTGGCGACGGACACCCCTGCCAGCATCGCGGCCAGGATCAGGAAGCCGGCCGGCAGGCCCGCGAAGTGCGCGACCGCGCCGATTCCGGCCGGGCCGGCCAGGATGCCGGCATAGCCCAGGGTGGTCATCGCAGGCACGGCGACGGTTTCGGGCATCGCGTCCTGCTGCCCCACCGCGGTGAACAGCACCGGGACGATGTTGGCGCAGCCGATGCCGACCAGGGCGTAGCCGGCGAGGGCCGCCGGCCAGTACGGCACCACGGTCGCGACCACGAAGCCCAGTGCTGCGCACAGGCCGCCGGCCGCCATTACCCGCCTGCGGCCGAGCCACTCCACGATGCGGTCGCCCGCGAGCCGGCACAGCGTCATGGTTGCGGCGAAGGCAGCATAGCCGAGTCCAGCGCGGGACCGGGCGACGTGGCGCACGGTGGACAGGAACACGGCACTCCAATCCAGCACCGCGCCTTCGGCCAGGAACAGCACGAAGCACAGCAGGCCGAACACGAGCACGATCCCGCGCGGCACCGCGAAGGCCGGCCCCTCGTTACGGGCGCCGTAGGGCAGCAGGTGCCGTATTGACGCCAGCAGGGCGAGAAGGATGCCGAGCGACACGCAGGCACTGGCGCCGAGCGGCGAGGCGCCGGCACTCAGCAACGCCGCCATGCCGCCGGCGCCCGCGATGCCGCCCAGGCTGTACAGGCCGTGGAAGCCCGACATCATCGCCCGTCCGCTGCCGCGCTCGACGATGATGGCCTGGATGTTCATCGCCACGTCCACCGCGCCGATCGCGGCACCGAACAGCATCAGCGCCAGCCCGAGGCCGACGGGCGAGCCCAGCGTCGCCAGCAGCGGCAGCGCCAGCACCACCGCCAGCACGGCGCCCACGATCACGCTTCGGCAGCCGAACCGGCCGGCAAGCGCTCCCGATACCGGCATGGTGACGATGGAGCCGATCCCCAGGCACAACAGCAGCAGGCCGAGTGTACCGTCGTCGATGCCGGTGCGCTCCTTGGCGAACGGCACCAGCGCCGCCCAAGCCGCGCTGCCGAAGCCGGTCAGGAAAAAGGCGAAGCGCGTGGCGCGCTGCTCGGCCGGGCCTGGCATGTGGGGCGCGGTGCCGATCATGTCGCTGAGGCCCGGTGGATGGCGATGCCGAGACCCGCGAACGGTTCGAGCAGCGACGACGGGGCGTCGGCTTCCACCACGAGGTGGGACAGCCGGGCTGCCTGCATCACCGAGAAGCGGGCCACGGTCGCGAGCTTCTCGCTGGTCGCGACAACCGCGACCGTGGCCGCGGCCTCCGCCGCCTGGCGCTTGAACTCCGCGTCCTCCAGGTCGAACGCGCCAGCCCCGCCTCGGCATCCACGGCGCAGGCGCCGAGCAGGGCCAGGTCGATGCGCATCGCCGCCAGGTCGTGCATCGCCCGCAGGCCGTGCGCCGCACCGGTGCGCGGATCGACGCGTCCGCCCAGGACCACCAGCTCGATCCCGGGCAGCCCGACCAGCACCGCCGCCACGCCCGGCGCGTTGGTCGCCACGGTGATGCCGAGGCCGGGCGGCAGGGCGCGCGCGACGGCGAGGTTGGTCGACCCCACGTCGAGGAACAATGCCTCGTGCGGCCGCATCGCCTGCGCGACCAGAACGGCACCGGCCTGTCCCAGCGCCGCCTTGCGCGCCGGCTGTTCCCGTTCGCGCTCGGTGATCGGGCTGCCGGAGGGGGACAAGGGCAGCGCGCCGCCGTAAACGCGCCGGCACAGCCCGATCGCGCTCAGCTCGCGCAGGTCGCGCCGGGCGGTGTCCTCGGAGATGCCGAAGCGCCGAGCGAGATTTGCTGCCAGCACCCGGCCGTCGCGGTCCAGTTGCTCCAGGATGTGACGCCGTCGTTCGTCTGGCATGGTTCCTGTCGGATCAGCCATGGTTGTCCTCGTTGATCGGGCAACAACGTGCTGCACCGTGCGCTACCGTGCAAGGGCGTGGTCCGTTTCGGCCTGCTGGATGTGACCAGCCAGGACGCGATCGGCCAGACCTGGCATGGCGCGATGACCTTCCTAAAGCTTCTTTCGCTCGTCCCATTTCCGGCGGCCATGGCCTGCTGACCGCGCCGACGCCGCGCTGGTTCGTGCTGCTGGCGAAACTCGTCGCGGCAGCCGTGCTGTCCGTGGTGCAGGCCTACGTGTTCCTGATCGTGGCGGCGCTGTTCGGCGTCGACATGCCCCGCTTCGCCGCGCTGACGCTGCTGCCGGCACTGGTGCTCGCGGGCTTCACGCTGGGCGCCGTCGGGCTGCTGCTCACCGTCTATGTCCGGCGGATGGAAAACTTTGCCGGCACGATGAATTTCGTGATCTTCCCGGCGTTTTTCTTCTCGACGGCGCTTTATCCGACTTGGAAGGTGCAGGACAGCGGCGCGACGTGGATCCTCGCCGTGATCCGCCTCAACCCCTTCACCTACGTCGTCGAGATGATCCGCTTCGCCGCCTATGGGCGCTTCGACGCGGTCTCGTGGGCCACGACGGCGGCAGTCGGGCTCGCCGCGTTTCTCCT
>CAXSHC010000027.1:0-387 GCA_964236745.1 uncultured Acetobacteraceae bacterium | reverse complement strand
GAGGCTCGGCCAGGGGCCTCCGATCATGCCGCCGGACGCGAGCGCAACGCCGTCCACCGCCAAAGCGGCCCGACCGCGGCGCGGCTCACGCCTGAACGCGGCTCGGGACCGGCCCCTTCCATCCCCGTGGTGACCGCCATCCCGTTCACGGCTTCGGCGGCGGCGTGACGGAGATCTTGATGCCGGAATAATAGGCCGCGAGATCCGCCATGTCGCCCTCGCTCAGGGTCTGAGCGACGGTGTTCATGATCTCGTTCTTCCGCTCGCCGCTATGGTAGGCCTTGAGCGACGAGACGATGTAGATGTCGACCTGACCGGCGAGGTTGGGCGCTTCCGGCAGCTTCGACAGGCCGTCGCGTCCATGACACGAGATGCAACCTGCCGTTT
>CAXSHC010000026.1:9790-17328 GCA_964236745.1 uncultured Acetobacteraceae bacterium | reverse complement strand
CGTTCATGTCGCCGCCGCGGGTGGAGCGCGCCAGGGCGACCAGCGCGTCGAGGTTGGCCCGCACCACCGCCGGGTCGTCCGGCGCCACTCCCACCGCGTTCAAGGCGCACAGCACCGACCAGGTGCCGTAAACGTAGTTGGTGCCCCAGCGCCCGAACCAGGAGCCGTCCGCTTCCTGCTCGCGTCGCAGGAACGCTATCCCCCGCTCCACGATCGGCCGGTCGGCTTCCAGGCCGAGCTGGCCCAGAAACGACAGGCAGCGCGCGGTGACGTCGGCGGTCGGCGGGTCCAGCAGCGCGCCGTGGTCGGAAAACGGCAGGTGGTTGAGGATGTCGGTGTCGTTGTCGATGTCGAACGCGCCCCAGCCGCCGTTCGTGCTTTGCATGCCGTTGATCCAGATGCGCGCCCGTGCCACCGCCTCCGCGTTGGCGGCGGGATCGTGCCGGTGCAGCAGCATGCCGACCACCGCGGTGTCGTCCACGTCCGGATAATGCGGGTTGTTGTACTGGAACGCCCAGCCGCCCGGCGGCAGCCCGGGGTTGCGCACCGCCCAGTCGCCGCCCACGTCCAGCACCTGCAGCGGCCGCAGCCAGCCGGCCGCCCCGTCCAGACGCGACGCGGTCGCCTCCGACCCGGCCCCCTCCACCGCGCAGGCCGCTTCCGCCAGGGCGTGGCCGGCGAGTCCGGTGTCCCAGACCGGCGACATGCAGGGCTGGCAGAACGCTTCCCCGTCCTGCTCGACCAGCAGCCGCCGCACCGATTGCCACGCCGTGGCCGCCGCCGGATCCGCGTCCGGACCATCCAGCGCCGCACCCAGCGCGTCGAACATCATCACGCTGTTGGCCATCGCCGGGTAGATCGCGCCGAGCCCGTCGGTGCCGTTCAGGCGCGGGGCGATGAAGGCCCGCGCCGTTCTGATCGCGCGCCTGCGCAGCCGGCCCGGCATCATGCGCTCGAACGGGCGGATCAGCTGGTCCACCAGCTTGAACACCGGTCCCCAGTTCGAGCGGTACGGCCCGCGCGTCCAATCGCGCACGCGCTCCGGGTCCTGCCGGAACAGCTCGCGCACATGGACGCCGCGCGGGTTGCGCGCCCGCGGCCTGAGTGCCGCCAGCACCAGCAGCGGCACCAGCACGGTGCGCGACCAGTACGACATGTTCCAGATGTTGAAGAAGAACCAGCGCGGCAGCAGCACGATCTCGATCGGCATGCAGGGTGTGCCGCGCCACGGGATCTCGCCGTACAGCGCCAGCTGAAACCGGGTGAACACGTTGGCCCGTTCGGCGCCGCCCGCCCCGAGGATCGCGTCCCGGGCCCGGCGCATGTGCGGCGCCTCCGGATCGTCGCCGATCGCCTTGAGCGCGAAATACGCCTTCACGCTGGCGGACAGGTCGAACCGGCCCTCGTGATACAGCGGCCAGCCACCATGCGCGCCCTGGATGCGTCGCAGGTAAACCCCGAGCCTGGCTTCCAACGCCGGGTCGATGCGGTCCAGGTAGTGCTCAAGCAGGATGAACTCGGCCGGAATGGTCGCGTCCGCCTCAAGGTCGAACACCCAATGCCCGTCCGGCCGCTGCCGCCCCGCCAGCGCGTCCTGTGCGCGCAGGATCGCGTCCGCCAGCCCATCGTCGTTGGCGGTGGTGGCGGCAGTGGCGGCGGCGGTCGCCTCGACCGCGGGAGCGGCCTTTTCCAGGGTGCTGGTCAGCATGGGATGCTCCGGCCGTCTGGTGGCCGGAGCAAACGGGAAGGATGGATCATCCTGCGCTCGCTCGGGTCAGTGGCGGCTACCGGAAGCCGGCGGCCCGGATGGGGATGACAGCGCTTTGGCGGCTGTCACGCCGGACCTCATTGCACCTTCAATGGTGGCGGGCAAGCCTGTGGCGGTCCAGTCGCCGGCCAGCACGAGGTTCGCGACCGCGGTGCGACATTCCGGCCGCAACCGCTCCTGCGTCGGGGTGGCGGCGAAGGTGGCACGCTTTTCCCGCACCACGCGATGCGGCGGCAGCGCCTCCGGCAGCGTGCCCGGGGGCGCGCCCGGCCGCAGGAACGGCGACACCACCGCGCGCAGCTCCTGCCAGATCGTATCGGCGAGCGCGTCCGGCGCGTCGCCCGCCAGGTGGTTCGCGGCACTCACCGTCACCGACAGGATGCCCGGCTTGACGAACACCCATTCCGACAGCCCGCCCACCACGCCCGCGAAGCGCGCCCGCGCCAGGTCGCCGACGATGTGCTCCGCCACGTCGGCACGGTAGTGCAGGTTCAGGATGCTTTCGAACGCGTCCGGCACCACCAGCCCGGGCAACGCGCTTGCCGCCACGTCGCGCACCGTTTGCGCCGGCAGCGCCAGCACCACCGCGTCGCCATCTTCCAGTGCCACCTCGCCGCCGGACAAACGCAGGCGGTCGACCCGGTCCCCCGCCATGCCGAGCCCGGTCACGCGGGCCCCGGTGCGTATCACCGCCCCCAGCGCTTCCAGGCGCGCCAGGGCCGGGTCCACCAGGGTTTCCGACAAGCCTTCGCGCGGAAACCAGGGCACGCAGGCACTGCCCCCCTTGGCCATGCTTTCCCGCATCACCCGGCCCATCAGCGCGGCACTGCCCTGTTCCGGCCGCGTGTTCAGCACGGACACCGCCAGCGGCACCATCAGCCGGTCCGCGAGCGCGCCAGGCCGCAGGCAATCGGCCACCACCGCGTCCGGCCCCGCCCGCATGAGCCGCAGGAGGCCGGCCAGTTCACGCAGCCGCATCCCCGGCACCCGTCGCCGCCGCGCCAGCACCCACCACGGCACCCGGCCAGCGGACAGTTGCAGCGTCCAGTTGATCCCGGCCGACAGGTCGTGGAACGGAAAGATCGGCGCCCCCGGCCCGACCAGGCTGTCCCGGGCGCCGATCCGGTCGAGGTAGTCGAACACCGTCCGGTTGGCGGACAACAGCAGGTGGTTGCCGTTGTCGAGCCGGCAGCCGAGATGCCGGTCGTAATACGAACGCGCCCGCCCGCCGCAGGCCGGACCGCCCTCATAGACCACCACCCGCCGCCCCGCTTCCGCCAGGGAAAGCGCTGCCGACAACCCGGCCAAGCCGCCGCCGATCACGTGAACGGTGTTCATGACGCCCACGCCGGAAGCAGGGCGCGCGAGGCGACCACCAGCTTGCGCCAGCGCGGCACGCTGATCCGGCACGACGGCTCGCGCCAATCATGGGCCACCAGCGTCGCCAGGATCGCGCCGTAGCCCGCCGCCATCAGGCGCGCCGGCCGCATCGCCCTGCGGTCGCATCGACGCATCGCCACCCGCGCCGCGCCGAAATGCGCTTCCGCCCGCCCGGCCAGGTCGCGGCACGCACCAGGCAGGCCGGGCGACGACAGCGCCGCCGCCGGATCGTGCGGCACCCCCGCCTGGTCCAGCGCTTCCGCCGGCAAATAAAGCCGCCCGCGTTCGGCGTCCTCGCCCAGGTCGCGCAGGATGTTGGTGATCTGCAGCGCCCGGCCGAGATGATGCGCCACCTCGGTTGCCGCCGCCGACGGATCCCCGAACGCCCGCACCGACAACCGGCCGACCGCGGAGGCCACCCGGTCGCAGTACAGGTCGAAGGTGTCGAAAGGCGGGGCGACGATCACCGACTCCGCGTCCATCTGCATCCCGTCGATCACCGCGTCGAAGTCCGCCTGCCTGAGGCTGTAGCGACGGATCGCTGCCAGCAGCACGCGGTCCAGCCCGTCATTGGCGATGCCGCGATACAGGGCGGCGATCCGGCCGCGCCAGGCGTCGAGCCGCGGCAGCTTGTCGGCGAACGGCGCTTCCTCGTCGGCCACGTCGTCCACCAGCCGGCAGAACGCGTAGATCGCGAACATGGCGTAGCGCCGGTCCGGCGGCAGCACGCGCATGCCGCGCGCGAACGAGGTGCCGGACCGGCGCACGATCCCCGCCACCGACTCGAGGTCGGCTTCCGCGCATCCGAGCGGCCCCGTCACCGGAGGTGCCGAAGCGCCGAGATGAGGCTGCGCCCGGCGTCACCGCCACGAAGCCTGACCCGGCCCGCCAGCGGGTCCTCGCGTCGCAGCCGGCGCGCCAGCCGGTGCGACAGCGACACGATCACCGCGGCTTCAAGGCGCATGCGCCGGTCCGCCACCAGTCCCGGCAGCCCCGCCGCCACCCGGTTCAGCCGGTCGACCTGGTCCAGGCAACGGTCCAGCACCCGGCGCAGGCCGCGTCCGGTCCGCTCCCAGCGCACGGCGTCCACGTCCTCGCCCGCTTGCCGGAGCCAGTCCTGCGGCAGGTAGCAGCGGTCCAGCGTCCGGAGGTCGTCGCCGCAGTCCTGCAGGTGGTTGAGCACCTGCAGCGCCGTGCACAGCGCGTCCGAGGCCGGGTGGCTGCGGTCGTCCTCGCCGTGCAGGTCGAGCAGGTACAGCCCGACCGGGTTGGCCGAGTACCGGCAATACTCCACCAGCTCGTCCCAGTCGGCATAGCGCGTCTTCACCGCGTCCTGCCGGAACGCCACCAGCAGGTCGGTGCCGCGCGCCGCGGTGATGCCGGTTTCCGCCAGGCTCGCGCGCAGCCGAACGGCGCTCGCCACCTCCTGCCGCCCCGCGCCGTCGCATCCCTCCACCCGTCCCAGCAGCACCGCTTCCATCGCATCGAGCCGCGCCAGCTTCTGTTTGGCGGACAGCACGGCGCTGTCCGCGATGTCGTCGATGGCGCGGGCAAAGGCGTAGTAGGCGTGGACGTGCGGGCGCAGCCGGGCGGCGATCAGCGCCGATCCCACGGGAAAGTTCTCGTCCGAGCTTTCCTTGCCGGACGACACGTCCGCGACCGGGGCGGTTGGCTGCAAGACAATGTTCATGCGCCGGGGTTCACAGGCCAGGAAGCAGCGGGCGAGGGTTCATGCAACGGTCGCGTCCTTCCCGCCGTCGCGATAAGCGCGGCTTTTCCAGACCACGCCGCGACCACGATGATGGTCCACGGCCGATCCGATGGTGGCCAGGGTGTAGAACGCCGCGATCCCGGGCAGCAACAGCGCCCGCAACGGCGACAAGCGGAACCGCCGCAGCGTCGGCAGGAACGACGCGGTGGACAACAACCAGGCGGCACCCCCGATCCATCGCGCGGCACCGCGCCCGGCGGCGAGCGTCCACAACGGCGCGATCCACACCAGCACCATGCCGCCCACGGTGCCGGCCAGCAGCAGCGGCGAGAAGCGCAGCTGCACGTAGGCGGTGCGCGCCACCATGCGCCATACGTCCGCAGCCCCCGGATAAGGCCGGATCGAGCGCGCCAGCATGGAGTGCCCGAGCCAGATCGCGCCGCCGCTGCGCTTGACCCGCACCGCCAGCGTCACGTCGTCGATCAGCGCGCCGCGCAGCGCCTCGATGCCGCCGATCCGGGCGAGCGCCGTGCGCCGGATCAGCACCGTGCCGCCCGCGGCTGCGGCGGTGCGGGAGCGGGGATCGTTCACGCGCGCGAACGGGTACAGCAGCTGGAAGAAGAACACGAACGCCGGCACCAGGGCCCGCTCGGCAGCGCTCGCGCAGTTCAGCGCCACCATCTCCGACACCTGGTCGAGCTCCGAGCGCACCGCCTTGTCCACCAGGGTGGACAGGTGGGCGGGCTCGTGGGTGATGTCGGCGTCGCACAGCAGGAAGAAGCCGTCCTCGTTCCCGTCGAGGCGGCGCGCTTCCGCCACCCCCTGCGCGACCGCCCACAGCTTGCCGCTCCATCCGGGCGGGGGGGGCGCGCCGTCCAGCACCACCAGCCGGTCCGGCGGCGCCCCGAACCTACGTGCGATCGCACCGGTCCCGTCCGTGCTGCGGTCGTCCACCAGCACGATGCGCAGCGGTCCCGGATAATCCTGCGCCAGCAGCGAGCGCAGGCAGGCAGCAACGTGCTCCGCCTCGTCGCGCGCCGGGATCACCACCGACACCGGTGGCCAGGAGCGGCCCGGCTGTGCCCGCACCGCCCGCAGTATTGGTCCAGCCTGCCAGAACCGCCCGTGCCCCAGGATCAACCCGGTCCAGATCAGAAGCGTGGCGCAGGCCAGAACCAGCACCGGCGTCACACCATCCCGTGCGTGCGGAACCATTCCACCGCGTCTTCGACCGCGGCCCGGGCAGGGCGGGGGCTGTAGCCCAGCTCGCGACGCGCCTTGTCGGAGGAAAAGAACATCTTCTTGCGCGACATCGCCAGCATCTCCCGGGTGACGCGCGGCTCGATCCCGAACCCGCGGGCGAGCGCCTCCGACGCCACCGCCACCGGCCACAGCACGCGCTGGCTCAGCTCGACCCGCGGCGCCTTCACCCCCGCCACTTCCGACACCAGCCCGAACAGGTGCTTCAGCGACCAGTCCTCGCCGCCCAGGATGTAGCGCTCCCCGACCCGGCCCCGCTCCAGCGCCAGCAGGTGGCCTTCCGCCACGTCGTCCACGTGAACGATGTTCAAGCCGGTGTCGACAAAGGCCGGCATCCGACCGGCGGCGGCGTCACGTATCATCGCCCCCGTCGGCGTCGGCTTGATGTCGCGCGGCCCGATCGGCGTGGACGGGTTGACGATCACCGCAGGCAAGGCCCGGTCGCGCACCAGCGCCAGCACCTCCTGCTCGGCGCGGTACTTCGAGCGCTTGTAGAGGCCGACCACCGCGTGCTCGTGCACCGGCGTGTCCTCGTCCGCCACGCTGCCGTCGCCGACCAGCCCCAGCGCCGCCACGGAGGAACAATACACAATCCGCTCCACGCCCGCCGCCTGCGCCGCCAGCATCAGCCGCCGCGTGCCTTCCACGTTGGCCTGCATCATGGGCGCCGGGTCCGGCACCCAGAGCCGGTAGTCGGCGGCGACGTGGAACAAGGCGCCGCACCCGTCCAGCGCATGCGCGAACGTGTCCGGGCGTCGGAGGTCGCCTTCCACCTCCTCCGCATCGAGTTCCGCGAGGTTGCGCCGGTCGGCGCCGCGGCGCACCAGCAGGCGCAGCCGGTGCCCGCGCGCCTGGAGCGCACGCGCCACCGCCGAGCCGACAAAGCCGGTGGCGCCGGTGACAAGGACTGGTTTGGACATGGGCTCCGGTTCCTCGACCTGCGGCTCCTTGTTGCCCGGCGCCGCCTGCGCGGTCAAAGCGCTGCACGACTGGTGGTCGTTCTGGTGGCCGTTCTGGCGACCGTTCCGGCGGAGGTGGAAGCAGGGCGGGGGACGGTGTAGGAGCTTCGGCAGCGCAGCCTTGCGCTCCATGACCTCCTGCCCGAAAGGCCGCCCGCTTGAAGACGGTCTCCATCCTGCTGGCGGTGCTGGGCCTGCTTCTGATCACGGCGTTCACCGGCTGGCTCGGCGCCGGCGCGGTGCTCAGGGCGATGCTGTCGGTGGGCGCCGGCGGCTTCGTGGCCCTGGTCGCGGTACAGCTCGCCACGGACGTGCTGCTCGCCTGCGCCTGGAGCATGGCCTGTCCCGGCATCGGCCTGCCGCGCCTGCTCGGCGCCCGGCTGGTGCGGGAAGGGGCTACCACCTGCCTGCCGTTCTCCCAGCTTGGCGGCATCCTGATCGCCCTACGCGCCACCTGCTT
>CAXSHC010000026.1:0-9753 GCA_964236745.1 uncultured Acetobacteraceae bacterium | reverse complement strand
GGCCAGATCCTGTTCGTGCTGCTCGGCTTGTTGTTCCTGCTCGACCGCAAGCCGGACAGCAGTCTGGTCGGCCCTGTGACGCTTGGAATGGTATTGATGGCCGGGGCCATGGCGGCCTTCGTGTGGATGCAGCGCAGCGCGTCGGGGTTGTTCCGGCGCGGCCTCGCCGGGCTCGGGCGCCATGTCGCCGTTCAATGGCAGGATGCCTGGCAAGGCGCGCTTCAGGACGGGATCGACACCCTGCAGGCCCGGCTGGACCGCTTCTATGCGAGGCCCGGCCGCCTCCTCGTCGCCTGCCTGCTCCACCTCGGCGCCTGGACCGCCGGCGCCGGATGGGTCTGGCTCGGCTACCGGCTGCTCGGCGCGCCCGTCGGCTTCGGCGAGGCGATGGCGATCGAGGGGGTGGCCAGCGGGGTGTTGTCGGTGTCGTTCCTGGTGCCGGCGGCGCTGGGCGTGCAGGAAGCGGCCTATGTCGCGCTGGGCAGCCTGTTCGGGCTCGACCCGCATCTGTCGTTCGGCCTGAGCTTGCTGCGTCGCGGACGCGACCTGGCGCTCGGCGTGCCGTCGCTGCTGGCGTGGCAGGCGGTCGAGCTGCGCCGGCTGCGTCCGGCGCCGCAGCCGGCGCTGGTGCCATGAGCGGGAACGCCGCTGTTCGACCGCCTGTTGGTGGTGGGGCTGGGCCTGATCGGCAGCTCGCTCGCAAGAAGGGCCTTTGCCGATCCGGCGATCGCGCGGGAGGTGGTGGCCTGGGACGCGGATGCGTCGGTGCGCACCCGGGTGGAGGAGCTCGGCATCGTCCACCGCGTGGCGCTCGACCCGGCGGATGCGGCCCGGGATGCCGATTGCGTGGTGCTGTGCGTGCCGGTGGGGGCGATGGCCGCCGCCGCCGGGGCGCCGCTGCCGCACATGGCGACGGGCTCCATCCTGACCGACGTGGGCTCCACCAAGCAGTCGGTGATACGCGGCATCGTGCCGCTGCTTGCCTCCGGGATCAGCTTCGTGCCGGCGCATCCGCTGGCGGGCACCGAGTACTCGGGCCCGGATTCCGGGTTCCCGACCTTGTTCGAGGGCCGCTGGGCGCTTCTCACTCCCCTGGAGGACGGCGACGCGTTGGCGGCCGGTCGCGTGGCGCGGATGTGGCAGCTCTGCGGCGCCATGACGCGCGAGATGGACCCTGCCCATCACGACCGGGTGCTGGCCATCGTCAGCCACCTGCCGCACCTGCTCGCCTTCACCATCTGCGGCACCGCCGACGACCTGCAGGACGAAAGCCGCAGCGAGGTGCTGCAGTTCGCGGCCACCGGGTTCCGCGACTTCACGCGCATCGCCGCGTCCGACCCGACCATGTGGCGCGACGTGTTCCGCAACAACCGCGACGCGCTGCTGGAAATGCTGGCCCGCTTCACCGAGGACGCCCAGGCGATGGCGCGCGCGATTCGCTGGGGCGACGAGGCGTTCATCGTCGACCGGATCGCGCGCGGCCGGGGCATCCGGCAGAGCCTGATCGAGATCAAGCAGGCCTGATCCGGCGACGCGTGCCGTTTCCCGCATCAACGGGCGATAAAGGTCCAGGCGATCGCGGACAACGGCATCGGGGCCAGGGCAAAGCGTATAGCCACGTCCGCGACCAAGGCCAGATGCTCGGGCGGCAGCGGGTCGGCGGCGTGGGCCGAGTATGGCGCCAGCATCTCGCGACGGAAGCGAACAGGGCTGGAAACGGTCATGGCTGGTTCTCCTGGATCGGGCCTGAAGGGCCTTGAACAAGGTATTGCAGCCATCGTGCCAGAAGCTAAGTGGTTGATAAGACTCTAGAGTGGACGTTAACTCCAAGTATGTCTTGCAGATTCACACCATGATCTGGTGACTCGTGCGAATCATTGGCGATGAGCACCAACCAGACAGGTCGTGAGCTTCAAGCCATGCGACCACCATAAATTTTTCCGTGCCTACAACCCGGCTTCGATTGCGCGGACGAAGGGGGTGAGCGCCTTGGGTCCCGCACCAGGCATCGCGGCAAGGATAATCAGCGGTGCGACGTCACGGATGTCCGGATCGCCTGCAGTGACTGGCGAGATAGGCGGCGGGATCAACGCCGCCGATGGACAAGGCATTCGGGCCGAAGGTGTCGCCACCCAGATAGTCTCGCGTGCCGCCGGCACTGAACCAGGCGCCGCTCCGGCCGGTGAACACGGCATCGGTGACACGCACGAAGTCGCCACAGGACGCGGTCACGCCATCCGCCGCAGCCGGCGCGGGCAGGTGGTGGAAACCGAATACAGGCAACAGGAACAACCCGAACAGGACTGACAGCGACCAGCCCATGACAACCTCTCGAACAGCACAGCCGTCCGGGGAGGATGCGTGAGATAGGTTAAGGGCTCGTCTACGGCGGCGACCACGGCCGGCTCAGCACCGGCCGCGGTTGCCAGCGGTCAGCGGGGCCGGTGGTAATAGTGATGGTAGTGACGGTGATGGTAGTAGTGGTGGTGGTAGGGCTGCGCCATGGCGGCGCCCGTGCTGGCGACGATGCCCGCCAGGCTGAGAAGAAGCACGAGTTTACGCATGAAGGGGATCCTCCTTGATCGGATACGCAACGAGCGGCGGTTCTAACCGGTTTCGCGTCCTGACGGGACTATTGCGTAGCCGCCAGGGCTGAACGCCCGGTTAAGATTGGGGCTCAGCCGCAGCAGCGACAACATCGCCGTGCGCGACGGCCCGGTGTGGAGGTCCGACGCTGCCGGCGCCTCGCGGACACGATAACGGCAACCCCTCGTCCGGCTACCCCTCGCCTGGCAACCACTTCCCGCCAGTGTTGTTCGATGCCGCACGGAGCGCTGCCAAGGAGCAACCATGAAAAGCCAGGAGATGCCGGTTCCCCCGCCGCCGAAAGACGGCAAGGAACACACCGACAAGGAATACGACCACGAAACCAAGCCCGGCCAGGAGTCCAGCAAGGCGGCGCGGACCACCTCCAACGGTGCCCAGGTGCCCACTCCCACAGGGTCGGAAAGCTGATCGCCCCGACCCGCGTAGCTGGACCTCCGCCGGCCTGGCAGCCGGCCGCCCGGTAGCCGATCGATGACGCAACAGCGCAGGATAATCGTGGCGGGCGTACAAGGCGTGACAGGCCGCGCGGCCGCACTGCGGCTCGCCGGCCAGCCCGATACCACGGTGTACGGGCTATCCCGCCGCGCCGCCGCAGGTATCCCGGACGTAGAGGAGGTGTCGGTCGACCTGCTCGACCCCAACGACGCCCGGCAAACCCTGAGCCGGATCGAGGGCATCACCCACCTCGTGTTCGCAGCCTATATCGAGAAGCCGACCGCGGCGGAAAAGACCGCTGTCAACGTGGCGCTGCTTCGCAATCTGCTTGACGCGGTCGAGCCCGGCTCGCCCGGACTGCGACACGTCACCTTCTACCAGGGAGGCAAGGCCTACGGCGCGGATCTCGGCCCCTTCAAGACGCCGGCGCGCGAGGACGATCCGCGGTTGATGCCGCCCAACTTCTACTACGATCAGGAAGACCTGCTCCGTGCCCGCGGCGCCGGGCGCTGGAGCTTCACCGCCCTGCGACCAGAAGCGATATGCGGCTACGGCGTCGGCAACCCGATGAACTTGGCCATGGTCATCGCGATATACGCGGCGCTGTCCAAGGAGCTCGGCCTGCCCCTGCGGTATTCCGGCACGGAAGCGGCCTATCGGGCGCTTTACCAGGTGACCTCGGCCGACATCCTGGCAGAAGCCACGGAATGGGCCGGAGGGTCGGACGCGGCGCGGAACGAGATCTTCAACATCACCAACGGCGACCAGTTCCGCTGGCAGCACATGTGGCCGCGGATCGCGGCCATGTTCGGCATGGACTGCGCCGACCCGGTGCCGACGCCGCTGGCGGGCTACATGGCGGACAAGGGTCCGCTTTGGGCGCGGATCGCCGAGAAGCACGGCCTGCAGCCAGTCCCTTATGATGCCCTGGTCTCATGGGCGTTCGGCGACTTCATCTTCAACAGCGGGTTCGACAACGTCAGCAGCACGATCAAGGCGCGACAGGCCGGTTTCGGGTCGTGCATCGACACCGAACAGATGTTCAGGATCTTCTTCGATCGCCTCAGGCAGGACAAGGTGATCCCGCCATCCTGAGCGCCGGACGCGGAACCTTACGGTTGCGACATATTCCGCCGAACCGCCCCCTTCGAAGGGAACTGTCGGTTGACGGCTGCGCTTCGCCCTGCATGCCGGCATCCAGCCAATCTCCGCGGTTTCAGTCATGAGCGACCTGCCTGGCGAGGGCGTGGTCGACGAGGTGCTTCAACTGCATGCGGAGCGGCTGGACGTCCGGCGCCGGGTGCGACAAACCGGGGAAGTGCGGGTCGCGCTACAAACCCGCAGCCGCGAGGAGCAGGTCGACGAACAGCTGAACCGGCGCGAGGTGCGGGTTGAGCGCGTATCGATCGACCGGTTCGTCGACGAGATGCCGGAAGTTCGCGAGGAAGGTGAAACCACCGTCATCCCGGTCGTCGAGGAGATCTTTGTTCGCCGCTTGTTCCTCAAGGAGGAAGTGCGCGTCACGCGGATCGACACGACGCATCCCCATCGCGAAACGGTCACCCTGCGATACCAGGACGTCGTCATCTCTCGCACCGGCTCAGCCGAAACGACGGCCGATCCGGTCGTCGACAACAAACCTTCACCCTAAGGAAACTCCTATGGCCAGTGAAACCATCGTTGCCGTATTCGACACGGCGGCCCATGCCGAAGCCGCCGTTTCGGCGCTGATCGCCGATGGCGTGCCGGCAAGCTCGATCGAGCATTATGCCCGCGACCAGGGCATGACAGGGCAGGCCCCCGTCGGGACCGACGTCAACCCGGGCTCCGCCCATCGCGGGTTCTGGGGCTGGCTGACGGGCGAGCAGGAGACTGCCTCGTCGCACCACGCGCTGTATGACCAATCGATCCAGACCGGCGGCACCGTTGTCACCGTGATCAGCGACGGTACCAACATTGACCAGATCTACAACGTGCTGGAAGCGCACAGCCCGGTCGACCTGGACGAGCGTCATTCGCAGTATAGCCAGACCGGTGCCTACGGTTCGAGCTACAGCGGCAGCACCGCGACGGGCGTCGGCGCCGCCGCCCTTGGCACGGCCGCCGTCGGCACGTCCGCCACCGGTGCGGCTTCCACCGGTATGGCTGCCACAGGCAAGGCCACCGAGGAGGTGATCGCTCTGTCGGAGGAAAGCCTCCAGGTCGGCAAGCGCGCCGTCGATCGCGGCACCACCCGCGTTCGCCGCTACGTGGTGGAACGCCCGATCGAAGAGCAGATCCGTCTGCGCAACGAGACCGTGTCGGTGTTCCGCCGTCCGGTCACCGGCACCGCCACCGTCGGCACCGACGCGTTCAGCGATCGGGAGATCGTGGTGAACGAGACCGACGAGGAGGCCGTGGTGGCCAAGAGCGCCCACGTGATCGAGGAAGTCGTGGTGCAGAAGGGCGTCGAGGAGCGGGTCGAGACCGTTCGCGACACGCTTCGCAAGGAAGAGGTCGAGATCAACACCCCGACCACTGGCCTTGGTAGCACTGCGGCGACCAACAAGCCGCGTATCTGACCCAGGTTCCGGAGGCGGTTCTGGCCGCCTCCGACTTGGTCTTCCCGAACGACCTCCGGATTATGTCCCCTTCCTTCGACCTCGACCGTTTCGTCCAGGCACAGGATCCGGTCATCGCCGATGTGCGGCGCGAGTTGAGCGCCGGCCTGAAGCGATCGCACTGGATGTGGTTCGTGTTCCCGCAGTTGCGTGGCCTGGGCCGTAGCGCGATGGCCTGGGAATATGGCCTATTGTCGCGGGAGGAAGCCTGGGAATACCAGGTGCATCCCGTACTCGGGTCGCGCCTGCGCGAATGCACAGCCTTGGTCAACGCGGTTGCCGGGCGCTCGATCGGTCAGATCCTGGGCAGCCCGGACGACATGAAGTTCAGGTCGTCGATGACCTTGTTCGCGACTGTGGCGCCCGACGAGTCGCTGTTCCGTCAGGCGTTGGACCGCTTCTTCGCTGGCGGGCCGGACCCGCTGACGCTGCAAAAGCTGGACCACTGAACTTTGGCCTGAACGGCGCTCCGTTTCTCAACCCGTGTTGCCGCCGCGATATTGCAGCCACGCCGCAATCGCCGGTTGCATACGGTTTCGCAGTGTGATGTTCGCCACGATCGTATTGGATGCCCGTACTGCCTCGATCCTGATGCCGCTGGATGCGCATGGAGACGCCAGGGCGCCTAGTGGGACGCAGCGGCGACCGGTTTCGGCCAGCGCCGATGCAGCCAAAGCCACGCAGAAGGGTCCTCGCGGATCCACAGTTCCAGCCTGGCATTCATCGCCGACGAGATCGCCAGCACGTCGACCATATGGTTTCCAGTACGCGGAACCGCCAACGGCGTGTCGCACACCATCCGGAACCGGCACGGCCCCAGCCGGACCACGTGCACCGGCATGATCGGCGCGTCGAAGCGCAGTGCCAGCTGCGCCAGGGCCGGTGCCGTCATCGCGTCGCGGCCGAAGAACGGCACCGCGATGCCGTCGTTCATCTTCTGGTCGACCAGGAAGCCGAGCGAGCCGCCCTTCCGGAGCTGGGAAAGCGCGGCGCGCGCCCCGGAGGCGCCCTTAGGGAACATCGATACCCCGTTCCCGAGCGCGCCCTGCCGCATCGCCTGGATCGCCCGGTCCACCTCCGGGTTGGACGCCGCGCGGTAGAAGCCGGACACGCTGATCCCGAGTGCCGCCGCGATCGGCAGCACCATCTCCCAGTTGCCGAGATGGCCGGAAAAGAACAAAGCCGGACCGCCGGCGTCCCGCAACGCCGTCAAATGCCGTTCGCCCTCCACGTCCCAGCCCGGTCCTTCGGCCGTGCGGGTGAACGAGGCCAAGTGCGGCAGCTCGAGAACGTTGCGGCCGAGGTTGTCCCACATGTCGCCGATGATGCGTCGGCGCGACGCGGCGTCCAGCTCCGGCAGCGCGTCCTCGAGGTTGCGGTCGGCGATCCGCGACACCGGAAGCAGCGGGCCGAGCAGCCGAGCGGTCCGGCCGCCCAGGTTGGAGCACGCGACCGGGCCCAGCCGGCGCAGGGCGCCGATCAGCGCCGCCAGCGCCAGCCTCGTCACCGGTGCCAGGAGCCGCGACGGGGCCACGCCGAAGCGCCCGCGTCGCCCGGCTCGTGCTGCTGATGCCATGCAGGCTTCTACGCGCGCGGGCCGGCGTGGCGGAAGCCACCCCTGTGCCGTGCGTCGTTGCATGGGCGTTGACTTCCGTGCCGACGGCTGCGATCTGTCGATCGTCGACGTGGGAGAGACCGGCTGCGAGCCGGCGCCGAAGGAGCAACCGCCCCGGAAACTCTCAGGCAGAAGGACCACGCGATTCGAACTTCTGGAAAGAGATGCCCCCGGAAACGGGATTGGCGTCCGCCGACGGGATAACGATCTCAGGCAGACACGACAGAAGGGGCGCTTTGAGCCGGTTACCGGCCGGGGAGGCGCCGTGCGTGGAACCATCACTATTTCGGCCGACCCGACGCATCCCGATGCCGTGCGCCCGGATCCGGCCCACGCGATCAGCGTTACCGAGCTGTACACCATCGGCATTGGGCCTTCGAGCTCGCACACCATCGGGCCAATGCGTGCGGCTCAGGCCTTCGCCCTCCTGGCGCTGGACCGGGCACAGTCGTGCGGCCGCGCCGTGTCGGTGGCCTGCCGGTTGTTCGGCTCGCTGGCGCTGACCGGGACCGGCCACGGAACCGACCGGGCCGTGATCCTCGGGCTGTGCGGCTGGACGCCCGACGGCATCAATCGCGACGCGGTGCCGGACCTGCTGGCCGCGGTGTCGACGAGCGGATCGCTTCTTCTGGGTGGCCGGATGCCGGTTCCCTTCCAGCTCGCCCGCGACCTCGTGCTCGACCGGGAAACGTTTCATCCCGGCCATCCCAACACCCTGCGCCTGTGCTGCCGGTTCGAGAACGGCTTCCTGCTGGAACGGGACTATCATTCCGTGGGCGGCGGGGTGGTGGTCGAGGCCGGCGTGCCACCGGCGCCGGCCAACATCGAGCAGCCCTACCCGTTCGGCTCCGGCGCCGAGCTGCTGGAGCAGACGGGGCGCACCGGGTTGTCGATCGCAGCTCTGGTGGCGGCGAACGAGACCGCTTGGCGGCCGGCGGCCGACACAAACGCGTTTCTCGACGCTGTGCGCGACGCGATGGCTGGCTGCATCGCCCGCGGCTGCCGCGCCACGGGCGAGCTGCCGGGCGGGCTTCGCGTGCGCCGACGGGCCCGCGAGATCCATGCGGCGCTGAGCGCGACAGGCCAGGGAACACCCGGCCCCACCGCGCCGAGCCAGGGAACACCAGCCCCGCAGGTGCCGTTCGAATGGGTCAGCCTGTGGGCGCTGGCGGTGAACGAGGAGAACGCCGCCGGTGGCCGGGTGGTGACGGCGCCTACCAACGGCGCTGCCGGCGTGCTCCCCGCGGTGCTCCGCTACTACGAAGCGTTCACGCCGTGCCCGAGCGTCGAAGGCGTCCGGTCGTTCCTGCTCACCGCGGCGGCGATCGGCTTCCTTTACAAGAAGCGGGCGTCGATCTCGGCGGCCGAGATGGGTTGCCAGGGCGAGGTGGGCGTCGCCTGTTCCATGGCGGCCGCCGCCTTGTGCGCGGTGCTGGGCGGCACGCCGGCGCAGGTCGAGAACGCGGCCGAGATCGGCATGGAGCACAACCTCGGCCTCACCTGCGATCCCGTGGGCGGGCTGGTGCAGGTGCCGTGCATCGAGCGCAACACCATGGGCGCAATCAAGGCGATCAACGCCGCCTACCTTGCCCTGCGCGGCGACGGGCAGCACATCGTATCCTTGGATGCCGTGATCGAGACCATGCGCCAGACCGGCCGGGACATGCGCTCCCAGTACAAGGAAACCAGCCTGGGCGGGCTGGCGGTTGTCGCCGGCGTCCTGCCGGTCAATTTCGTCGAATGCTGAGAGGAGAACCAGCCATGTCGGATTTCTTCACCCGCTCCCTCTCCGATGACCCGCTGGTCGATGCGGCGCTGAGCGCCAGGACGAGGGGATCGAGCTGATCGCCAGCGAGAACATCGTGTCGCCGGCGGTGCTGGCGGCGCAGGGCTCGGTGCTGACCAACAAGTACGCCGAAGGCTATCCCGGGCGCCGCTACTACGGCGGCTGCGCGCAGATGGACGTGGTGGAGCAGGCGGCGATCGACCGCGCCACCGCCTTGTTCGGCTGCGCCCACGCCAACGTGCAGCCGCATTCCGGCGCCCAGGCCAACGCCGCGGTGATGCTGGCGCTGCTCAAGCCCGGCGACACCTTTCTCGGCATGGCGATCGACGCCGGCGGCCACCTCACCCACGGCGCCAAGCCCACCGTGTCGGGCAAGTGGTTCAACGCGGTGCAGTACGGCGTGCGGCGGGAGGACGGCCTGCTGGACTACGACCAGGTCGAGGCTCTGGCGCGCGAGCACCGTCCGAAGCTGATCATCGCCGGCGGTTCCGCCATCCCGCGCCGGATCGACTTCGCCCGCTTCCGCGCCATCGCCGACGCGGTGGGCGCGCTGCTGATGGTTGACATGGCGCATTTCGCAGGCCTGGTCGCGGGCAGGGCGCATCCGAGCCCGTTCCCGCATGCCCACGTCGCCACCACCACCACCCACAAGACGCTGCGCGGCCCGCGCGGCGGCATGATCCTCACCAATGACGAGGCGCTGGCCAAGA
>CAXSHC010000025.1:12700-17474 GCA_964236745.1 uncultured Acetobacteraceae bacterium | reverse complement strand
CTGTTCTCGATGTTCATGGCGCGTGCGGCTCCGGTTCGGGAATGGCCTGGCAATCGATCGGGCCGACCCCAGGTGAGGAAGCAAAGGGCGAGGATCGCAGCATGGTTTCCCCCGGCGGCCTGGTGTCGCCGTTTCTCCGCCCGGACCGCACGGCGCTGGACCGGGCCAAGTTCCGCGACCCGCTTCGTACCGCTACCGGCGAGATGCGTGCCTCGGTGCCGCTCGGGGCGCTGCGAACGCTGTGGTTCAACACCGGGACGCTGTGCAACCTGGCATGTGCCAACTGCTACATCGAAAGCTCGCCGCGCAACGACTCGCTCGCCTACCTGAGTGCTGCCGAGGTGGCGGGTTTCCTCAACGAGGTGGAAACGGATGGCTGGCCGGTGGACGAGGTCGGCTTCACCGGCGGCGAGCCGTTCCTCAACCGCGCCCTGCCGGCGATGCTGGACGACGTGCTGCGGCGCGGCCGGCGGGCGCTGGTGCTGACCAACGCCATGCAGCCGATGCGCCACCACGAGGCGGCGTTGCTGGCGCTTCGCGACCGTCATGGCGATCGGCTGACGCTGCGCGTCAGCCTCGACCACCACAGCCCGGCGGTGCACGAGGCCGAGCGCGGCGCCGGCAGCTGGGACAAGGCGCTGGACGGGCTGCGTTGGCTGGCGTCGCACGGCTTCGGTGTGTCGGTGGCGGGACGCCGCCTGGCCGGGGAGCCGGAAGCCGTGGCACGTGCCGGATATGCCCGGCTGTTCGGGTCGCTGGAGGTCGAGCTGGACGCGTCGAGCCCGGCCGCGCTGGTGCTGTTCCCGGAGATGGATCGTGCCGCCGACGTGCCGGAGATCAGCACCGCCTGCTGGGACCTGCTCGGCAAGCGGCCGGAGCAGATGATGTGCGCCAGCAGCCGCATGGTGGTGAAGCGGCGCGGGGAGGATCGCCCCGCGGTCGCGGCCTGCACGCTGCTGCCCGATCTCCTGCTGGGGCATACGCTGCGGGAAGCGGCCGGCACGGTGGCGCTCAACCATCCGCACTGCGCCCGCTTCTGCGTGCTGGGCGGGGCCAGCTGCAGCGCCTGACTCGTGTCGGGGCGTTGCAACGCCCGGCGCCCCGGGCGTTGCAGCTGCGGAAACCCTGGAGGACGGCATGTCGGAGATCAACTGGCCGGAGGCTTATCGTCCGGACGCGACGGCGGTGCACGTCCGCAACGAGATGATGATCCAGGCGGCGCCGGAACGGGTCTGGGCCTGGCTGATCCGGGCACGGTCGTGGCCGGACTGGTACGAGAACGCCCGGGATGTGGAGATCGAGAACGGCGCCACCGAGCTGTCGCCAGGCGCGCGGTTCCGCTGGACCACGTTCGGCCTGGACATCGAGTCGGTGGTCACGGAGTTCGCACCGTTCGAGCGGATCGGCTGGACCGGGATCGGGCTCGGGATGGACGTCTACCACGGTTGGCTGATGCAGCCGCGCGACGAGGGCACCCTTGTGCTGACGGCGGAGAACCAGAACGGCCTCGGCGCCCGCGCCCAGAGCGTGCTGGCGCCGAACCGGATGCACAAGTACCACCAGATCTGGCTGCAGGGCCTGAAGGCGAGGGCGGAAGAGTCGATGCCCTCTCAGGTGGTGCCTTGAGGCCGTGCCGTCGAGGACCGAGTCGGGCGGCATCTGCCGGATTCACGAACATTCGATCGTTCCAGCGACCTGTGCGCTGTCCCGCCTAGTCGCCTGATGGAGCAGGGGATGCGGCCGCTCCGGTATGGCTGCCGTGCCACGGCCGCAACCGAATGTGGTGGGCAGGCTAGGAATCGGACGCCATATGTAGCGTAGTGAGGTTGTGAGGGCGCCCCGACGAAGGGTGCCTCCGGCGGCCGGCACGCACCGGCGGGACCATCCAGGAGAACACGGCATGACCTTCGACGAGGCCGCGAACACGGCGTCCGACGCGCACGACCTCGACCTGCGCAGCCAGGATGGCACGGGCCAAGGCACGCTGATGGACGTGGTGCAGATGGAGAACCGTCATCCCGTGCGCGTGGACCGGTCGCGCGATTCGCTACTGACCGATTTCGGCAAGGCGACCCTGGACAACCGCTACCTGCTGCCGGGAGAAGGCTACCAGGACCTGTTCGCCCGGGTGGCCAGCTTCTACGGCGACGACGCAGCGCACGCGCAGCGGATCTACGACTACATGTCGCGTCACTGGTTCATGCCGGCGACGCCGGTGCTGAGCAACGGCGGCACCGCGCGCGGCCTGCCGATCTCGTGCTTCCTGAACGAGGCCTCCGACAGCCTGGAAGGCATCGTCGGGCTTTGGAACGAGAACGTGTGGCTGGCCTCCAAGGGCGGCGGCATCGGCTCGTACTGGGGCAACCTGCGCTCCATCGGCGAGAACGTGGGCGCCAACGGCAAGACTTCCGGCGTGATCCCGTTCATCCGGGTGATGGACAGCCTGACGCTCGCCATCAGCCAGGGCTCGCTGCGCCGCGGGTCGGCTGCGGTCTACCTGCCGATCTGGCATCCGGAGGTGGAGGAGTTCATCGAGATGCGCCGCCCCACCGGCGGCGATCCGAACCGCAAGGCGCTCAACCTGCATCACGGCATCCTGGTGTCGGACGCGTTCATGCGCGCGGTCGAGGCGGACGAGGAATGGGCGCTGGTCAGCCCCAAGGACGGCGCGCACATACGCAAGGTGTCGGCACGCTCGCTGTGGATCCGGCTGCTGACGGCGCGCATGGAGCAGGGCGAGCCGTACATCATCTATTCCGACCACGTGAACAACGCCCGGCCCGAGCACCACAAGCTGGCCGGGCTCGAGGTCAAGACCTCCAACCTGTGCGCCGAGATCACCCTGCCCACGGGGATCGACCAGTACGGCAAGCAGCGCACCGCGGTGTGCTGCCTGTCGTCGCTGAACCTGGAAACTTGGTTCGACTGGAAGGACCACCCGCTGTTCATCGAGGACATCATGCGGTTCCTCGACAACGTGCTGCAGGACTTCATCGACCGCGCGCCGGACGACATGGCGCGCGCCAAGTACGCGGCGGCGCGGGAACGCTCGGTAGGCCTCGGCGTGATGGGCTACCACTCGTTCCTGCAGGCGAACGAGGTGCCCTTCGAGAGCGTGATCGCCAAGGTGTGGAACAAGCGCATGTTCGCGCATATCCGCACAGGCGCCAACGCGGCCTCGCGCAAGCTCGCGGAAGAAAAGGGCGCCTGCCCGGATGCCGCCGATTACGGCGTGATGGAGCGCTTCTCGCACAAGCTGGCGATCGCGCCCACCGCGTCGATCTCCATCATCACCGGCGCCACCAGCCCAGGTATCGAGCCGATCGCCGCCAACGTGTTCCTGCAGAAGACGCTGTCCGGCTCGTTCACCGTTCGCAACCGGCATCTGCGGAAGCTGCTGGCGCAGAAGGGACGCGACACCGACGAGGTGTGGTCTTCGATCACGCTCACCAAGGGAAGCGTGCAGCACCTCGACTTCCTGACGCAGGACGAGAAGGACGTGTTCAAGACCGCGTTCGAGCTCGACCAGCGCTGGGTGGTGGAGCACGCGGCCGACCGTACGCCGTTCATCTGCCAGAGCCAGTCGGTGAACCTGTTCCTGCCGGCCGACATCCACAAGCGCGACCTGCACCAGATCCACCTGCTGGCGTGGAAGCGCGGGCTCAAGAGCCTGTACTATTGCCGCTCGCTGTCGATCCAGCGGGCCGACACGGTCAGCGACATGCTGAACAAGGCGGACGTGATGGAGGGCATCGGCCTTCCCGCTCCGGCGGCGCCAGCCGCGCGGACGGACGCGACCGACTACGAGGAGTGCCTTGCCTGCCAGTAGAACCGGGGCAGCGGCGAACGAGGGATCTGCCCTCGATCCGCGAGGGCCTCAGGATCGTGATGCCTGAGCATCCTGCCGGCGGATCCGGCGCATGACGGCGTGCCTGGACAAGGGTCTGGAAACGCCGTCCATCAGGCTGTGGCGTTCCTGGCGCGGTGCCGTCTCCATTGTGGTACCGCACGGCACGCTTCGAAACAGTTCCTCCATGTATGGTCCCCATTCGAGCGCCAGCATGGCCGTCATCATCGCTGTGACGTAGCCCCACGGAAGTTTCTCCTTCTTGAGCCTCAGCGACCAGTCCTGTTTCCGGCCGCCGATCCGGAACAACGACAGCACCTGCGGCCAATGCAGCACGCAGATGAAGGACACTGCCATCAGCGGAACCGTTGCCAGGTAGTCGTGCACGTGCTGCTCGATCGGCGTGACCTCCCTGAGGCGGTTGGCATAGGTGACGTCCCACAACGCCGTCAGATCGTGCAGGCCGAACGCCGCGATCATGATCGCCAGCACCGGCGAGCTGATTTCCAGGAACATGCCCATCAGCACCGGAACCGCCGCTTCCATGAGCATGGCCAGATGGATCAGCGACTCCTTGACGCCCGTCGTGACCTCGATCGCGCTGCCACGGTGGCAGAACCAGTCGGCGAGGCCGGCGGCGAGCCAGAGCGGCATGACGAACCACATCAGGAAGTTCCTGGTGACCACTGCGACGTCAACGGGTTCCGAAGCTGGCGAAGCGTCATCGACGGTCGGTTGCGTGACGTGCGCTACGTGCGACCTGCGGCGCCTGACAAGGACGTAGCCGACGACGGATCCGGCAAGTGCCGCGGTCACCGACAACAGGGTACCAATCATCAGGGGTCTCCCGGAGCCGACCCATGCGGCGCCCATTTCCGCTTCGTCAACGTCGTTTGACCGGCCAGGCTCCCGCGATGCGCCTTCCAG
>CAXSHC010000025.1:4111-12690 GCA_964236745.1 uncultured Acetobacteraceae bacterium | reverse complement strand
GTGCCGAAGTGATCAGGCGGGCAGCGGGATGTACCGGACCGGATTGTCCAGCCGACTGCGGGCCAATGATGGAATGTCCGCGCCAGGGCGCCACGGCGATCCGGGCGGCAGGATCGCACAACCCGATGCACGATCCGGCAGGATCCGGAACGCGAAGCCGACCCCGATGCTGCCGGGGAAACCGCGGCGTGGTCAGCTGCTCCGACGAGGCCGCGCCCGCGGCACCCGTGATCCTCCGCAGGCATCACGCAGGGTGGTCGCGGATCACCCCGTCATCCCCGATGCCCGCTTACCTCCACACCCAGCCTTTTCGGCATTCCGACCAGGCCCATCGTGGCCGCCAGACAAAGGCCCGCCGCAACCCAGAAGGCCGCATGAAGCTCCGGCAGCGTCACCGTCGCGCTGCCGAGCACGTGCTGGAACAGCGACAGGCTGAACGCGGCGGTAGCGACGCCTGCGGCGGAAAAGGCCTGCTGCAGCATCGACATCAGGTTGGACGCCGCACCCCGTTCGGCCTGCGGGATGTCGGCGAAGGCGAGGGTGGCGATCGCGGTCAGCTGCATGGAGCGCACGGCACCGGCGAACAACAGCAACGCCGCCAGCAGCGGCTTCGGCGTGTGCGGCGTGACCAGGGCCAACGCCGCCAGCGACGCGGTCACCAGCGCGCCGTCCACCAGCATGGTGGAGCGGAAGCCGTATCGGCGCAGGATCGGCGCGGTGGCCGGCTTGATGCCGATGTTGCCGAAGAAATACACCAGCACCCAGCCGCCGGCGGCCGCCGGCGACAAGCCGAAGCCGAGCTGGAACAACAACGGCAGCAGCAGAGGCGCGCCCGAAAACACGGCACGGAACAGGCCGCCCGGATAAAGCGAGGCGTAGCCCATGCTGGGCCGCGACAAGGGCAGGAGCGACAACAACGGGAACGGATGTCGGCGCAGGTGGCGTATCGCCGCCCAGCCGCTCACCAGACCCACCGCCATCAGCCCGAGCGCCACGTTCCGTTCTGCGCCGCCCAGTGCCGAGCGCTGGAAGCCGGCCAGCAGGCAGGTGAGCCCGAGCGCGCACAAGGCGAGGCCGGACACGTCGAGCGGGCTACGTTCGTCGTCGCGCTCCTGCGGCACCACGCGCAGCATCGCGGCCGCGCCGAGCAGCCCCAGCGGCAGGTTGAGCCAGAAATTCCAGCGCCAGCCGATCGTCTGGGTGACCAGGCCGCCCAGCACCGGTCCGATCACCGGCGCCAGCAGCCCCGGCCATACCGTGTAGGCGGTGATGCGCAGCATGTCGGAGGGCGGGGTGTGGCGCATCACCACGGCGAGCCCCACCGGCACCATCAGCGCGCCGCCGATCCCCTGCACGATGCGCGCGAGCACGAACAGCGCCAGCCCCCGCGCCAGCCCGCAGCCCAGGGAAGCGGCGGTGAACAGCAGCACCGCACCCACCAGCACCATGCGGGAGCCGAACCGTCGCGACAGCCAGTTTGCCAGCGGCGACACCGCCGCCGCGGCCAGCATGTAGGCGGTGATGCCGAGCGACAGGCTGACGCTGGAGACGCCGAACGAGCGCGCCATCGGCGGCAAGGACGTGTTGATGATCGCCCCGTCCAGGTTCTGCATGAACGAGGACGCGGCGACGATCAGGGCGACAAGCGTGGCGTTGCCCCGCGCCATCGCCGGTCGAAAGGGATCGGGCGCCATGGATACCGTGTGTAAAACAAGGAATGCCCGGAGCATAACCGCCAACGGCGGCGTTGCTCGCATCTGGCCGTTGCGCATCCTACATTGCCTGCCGTGACATCCCATTCCGACGTCGTGTCCTTGTCCCCCGCCGATGCCGCCATCGCCGATGCCGGCGTGCCGGTGCAGCCGCACGAGCACGACCGCCTTCGTCGCCTGGTCGCCCGCCGGCTTCCGGCCGATGCCGACGCCGTGCGCGCGGCCCTGTGCGAGATCCGGCGCAAGGGATGGGCCGGGCGCCTGGTCGACCTGTCGCAGCGCGCTGGTGCTGTGTGGGTGCGTCGCGAGGACGCGGCGGCGGCGGCGGATACGGTATTCGACCCGGATGCTGACGAAGCGGTGCTGCGCGGGGCGCTGGACCGGGTGGTGGCAACGCGCCTGCACGGCTTCGGCGACGCGCCCGAGGCGGCGCTGGAGGCCATGCTGTCCGAGCTGTTCGATGCCGGCGGCCGGGTGTTGTCGGCCGGGCAGCACGAGATGCTGGTGCGAACGGTGGCGGATGCGTGGGCGCTGCCGGCCGACGCGCCGTTCGTGCGCGCGGTGCTGGCCCGCGAGGAAGAGCGCAGGCGCGAGCGCCGGCAGGCGGACACGGTGGCGCGCGGCCGCCGGCGCGAGGAGCTGTCGCGGCTGCGCGACTGGGAACGCTCCCTGGTCGAGTTCCGCGAGGTGCCGGCGCTGCTGGGCTGCTCCACCCGCGAGGCGCTGCGCTGGGTGGCGGCGAACCGGCTGCCGGTGGCGCGGCGCATCCCGCAAAAGGGGCGGCAGGACGGCGAGCGCTGGGAGTTCGATCCAGCCGAGTTGCTGCGGCTGCGGCCGCAGGTGGCAGGCTGGCGCGCCGACGAGCCAAACCCGTCTGGTCGGCCGCAGGTGCTGGGCGGGCGTGCGGCCAACGCCGCGGTGGCGCGGGTGGCGGCGCTGGACCGCTACGCCGCGCACTTCTCCACGGCGCGCGCCCTGCACCGGCGCATTACCCTGGTGACGGGGCCGACCAACAGCGGCAAGTCGTTCGCAGCCCTGGAGCGGCTGGCGCAGTGCGACAGCGGGCTCGCCCTGGCGCCGCTCCGCCTGCTGGCGCACGAGTTCCGCGAGGCGCTAGACGGGCGCGGCGTGGCGACCTCGCTCGCCACCGGCGAGGAGCGCATCACCGTGCCGGGCAGCCGGCATCTCGCCGCCACCGTGGAGATGTGCCCGCTGCACAACCCGGTCGCGGTGGCGATGGTGGACGAGGCGCAGATGCTGCACGATCCGGAGCGGGGTGCGGCCTGGACCGCGGCGATCATGGGCGCGCCGGCGCGTGAGCTGTTCGTGCTGGGCTCGCCGGACTGCGTGCCGATGGTGCGCCGGATCGCCGAGCTGTGCGGCGACCCGCTGGACGAGATCACCCTGGAGCGCAAGGGGCCGCTGGTCGCGGCGTCCGAGGCGGTGCCGCTGGGCGAGCTCGGACGTGGCGACGCGCTGATCGCGTTCTCGCGCCGCGACGTGCTGGACCTGCGTGCGTCGCTGCAGGCGCGGGGACGGCGGGTGGCGGTGGTGTACGTCGCGCTGAGCCCGGAGGTGCGACGGGCGGAAGCGGCGCGGTTCAACGACGGCGACGCCGACATCCTGATCGCCACCGACGCGATCGGCATGGGGCTCAACCTCAACATCAGGCGCGTGGTGTTCGCGTCCCTGCGCAAGTTCGACGGCACGCAGAGCCGCGACCTGCTGCCGGGCGAGATCAAGCAGATCGGCGGGCGGGCCGGGCGCTACGGCCGGCACGAGGCCGGGGTGGTGGCGGTGCTGGCTGGTGCCGGCAGCCCGTCCTTCATACGCGCCATGCTGGCGGCACCGCCCGCGACGCAGGCCGAGCTCAGGCCGCTGGTGCAGCCGGACTCGGACATCGTCCAGGCCGTGGCGGCCGAGATCGGTTCGGACAGCCTGTTCGGTGTGCTGGCACGCATCCGGCGCGCGGTGCTCAGGCGCGACGACCCGCACTACCGGCTGGCGGACATGAGCCAGGCCTTCGAGGTGGCGACCGCGTTGGAAGGGGTGGACGGGCTCGATCTGTCCACGCGCTGGGCCTACGCCATGTGCCCGGTGGACGAGCGCGACAACGGCGTGCAGCGGCTGGCGGCCTGGGCGACTGAGCACGGCGCCGGACGGGCGGTGCCGGTGCCGTCGGGCAGCCGCCTGCCGCCGCCGGAACGGGCGTCCCGCGACGAGCTGGAGCGGGCGGAAAAGCGGCACAAGAGGCTGGTGGCGTGGCGCTGGCTGGCGCTGCGGTTCCCTGAGGCTTATCCGGCGCGCGACGAGGCGGAAGCGCTGACGGTCAGGCTGAACGGCTGGATCGAGGCGGTTCTGCGGCAGCAGGCCAGGATCGCCGTGCCGGCAGCGGCGAAGCCCAGGCGCGCCGCCTCCTGAACCGGTATCGCCGCGACGCTTATCCGGAGGCCAGCACCTTTTCCGCCATGGCGATCGCGCCGTTCCGGCTGCGCGCGGCGCCCACGAAGCGGCGCAGGTGCACGAACACCGCGTCCGGCACGCCGCTGGCGGCGGCGAGCTCCGCTTCCGTCAGCCCGGCCCAGTCCTGCGGCAGCGGCAGCTTCTGCGCGAACGAGCCCGGCTCCGGCGGCACGGTGTCCAGCATCCAGTTGCCGTTGGAGGCGGGCGACACCGCGAGCAGCACCGGCAGCGCGTGGTTGTGCACCACGTTCTTCCAGGGCATGCCGCGTCCCAGCACCAGCAGGCGCGGATCGGTGCCGCCACGATGCGCGGCCAGGACAGCGGCTTCCGCCACGTGACGGGCCCGCATCGACTCGACCCGGCGTCGAAGCATGCCGGCGGCGAAGCCCGTGGCTTCCAGGAACGCGTTGTCGCCGGCATCGTCGCCGCTGGCGGCAGGATCGTCCCACGCGGGGTTGAACTCGCCGATCAGGCTGGCGAAGGAAAGCGGGTCCCGCGGCCAACTGCCTGCGGCGACGCCGTTGTCGATCTCGTCGATCCGACGCACCAGCGCGTCGTCGAGTTCGGCCGCGATTGGTGCCGAGAACGCGTCGGCTTCCGGGGGCAGCAGGGCGGCCACCGCACCCGGACCGTGCACCTGCCAGACCAGCCCGGCGGAAGAGAATGGCGTGCCGTCCGGACGAAGCGGCGCGCCGCGCTGGTGGTGGTCGAAGCGGCCGAGGGCGGCGTCGAAGCGGCCGCCGACGTCCCATGCGATGTCGGCCGACTCGATCAGCTCCGGCCTGCGGGTGCGCAGCAGCGTGTGGTCGTAGCCGGGCGTGTTCAACCCGAGAGCCAAGCGCAGCACAGCATAGGCGAACACCTCGTCGCAGTGGAACTTGCCGCCATGGGTCACGAGCAGTGGCCGGAGAACGGGGGTCATGACATCGGTCCAATACGAAGCTGTCCGGCCGGTCGGAGCCGTGCGGGCAGCGCTATACAGCATGCGGTTCGACGGTCGATACTGCCATTCGGTGAATCCGGGTGACGGATGATGACGGCTTGATTTGCCGGGACAATGGTTTTCGATCTATATTGCCTGATACGGACCGCTACGTGGCGTTCCTGCGCAACAGCCGGCGACGTGACCAGGCGACGCGCTGCACCGCGGAAGATTTCCGCCCGCATGGATCCGCAGCCTGCCTGCGACAGGATGATCGCTCTTGAACCAGAAGCTCAGCTTGACGAGTGCACCATCCGAGGACGAGGACGAGGTCCGCTCCGACGATGCGGTGAAACAGGCGCTGCTGCGCATGGGCGGCTCCAATGGCGGCACGTCGCGCCGCGGCGGCGAGCAGGCCTCGCCAGGGCCCGCCACGCCGGATAGCCGGCGCCGCCGGTTCAGCCAGAACGAGAACGTGCCGGTCGAGTACGTGTCGCGCGACCGCCAGGGCGGCCAGGCGGCGGCGCGACACGATGCGGGCGACCTCCACGATGCGTCGGCAGGGCTCGGCCGGGCGCTGGAACGCGAGCGGCAGCTGCGGGACGCGGCGGAACGGACGCTGGGCGAGGTGCGTGCCGCGCTGCATGTGGCGCAGACCAGGCTGGCGCACCTGGAGATCGAGGTCGAGGAGGCGCGTGCGCAGCGCGCCGCGATGACCGTCGCGCCGGAAGCGCCCGCCGTGGTGGCGGAGCCCGTGCCCGAATCGGTGCCGGTCGCGGAACCGGAGCCACCGCGCCCAACCCGTGGACGCGGCCGGCCTAGGACGGTTCGTGCGGAGGCCGAGCCGGAGGACGAGCCGGAGCCGGTCAAGTGGTGGATCAGGGACTAGACGACCGCGCGGCATGCCGGCCGGGACCGTGGCGGCGATGCTAAACGGGACAATACCCAGCGTGACGGTGCCGGTAGTCCCGGTGGCGGGAACCGACACGCCGTTCCCGGTGCGGCGGATCTGGTGCGTGGGGCAGAACTACGCCGAGCACGCCCGGGAGATGGGCGGCGATCCCGACCGGGCCGAGCCCTTCTTCTTTTCCAAGCCGGCGGACGCGGTGGTGCCGGGTGGCGGGGTGCTGTCATATCCGACGCAGACCGCCTCCCTGCACCATGAGGTCGAGCTGGTGGTGGCGATCGGCGTCGGCGGCGAGGAGATCGCGCCGGAGCGGGCGCTCGACCACGTGTTCGGCTACGCGGTGGGGCTCGACATGACCCGGCGCGACCTGCAGGCGGAAGCGAAGCGGAGCGGGCGTCCGTGGGCGCTGGCCAAGGGGTTCGACCAGTCCTGCCCCCTCGGCGCGATCGTGCCGGTGGCGGAGAGCGGGCATCCCGACCGCGGCGCCATCACGCTGACGGTGGACGGTGTGCTGCGCCAGTCCGGCGACCTGTCGCAGATGATCTGGAGCGTGGGGGAGGCGATCGCGTTCCTGTCCCGGTTCGTGTCGCTGCAGCCGGGAGACCTGCTCATGACCGGAACGCCGGCCGGGGTTGGTCCGGTTCGGCTGGGCGAGGTGGTGACCGGCGCTTGTGCCGGGGTGGGCGAGGTCACTGTCAGCTATCGTGCCAGGTGAGGTATCGGCCATGACGTTGCACGTGGTCACCGGGGCGTCGCGCGGGCTGGGTGCCGCCATGGTGCGACAGCTGCTCCGGGAAGGGCACGAGGTGGTGGCCGCCGCACGTGGCCCGGCGCCGGCGGGCCTGGAGGATGCGGATGCCGCGCGGCTGCACTGGACGTCGATCGATCTCGGCGATCCCGAGGCGGCGCGGCGCTGGGTGGTGCAGGCGATCGGTGCCCGCTCGCACCTGGACGGGGCGGTGCTGGTGCTGAATGCCGGGATGCTGGAGCCGGTGGCGCCGGTGAAGGCGCTGGACGCGGCGGCGCTTGACGCCCACATGCGACTCAACCTGCTTTCGCCCATGCTGGTCACCGCCGGCTTTCTCCAGGCGACAACGGCTTCGTCCCGGCCTCGGCGCATCCTGGCGGTCTCGTCCGGCGCCGCCAGACGGGGGGTCGCGCACTGGAGCGCATATTGTGCGGCCAAAGCGGGGCTGGACGGCTTCGTGCGAGCCTTGAACGCTGAAGCGGGCGCCGACGGGTCAGTACGGGCGGTGTCGCTGGCGCCGGGCGTGATCGACACGGCGATGCAGGCGGCGATCCGCGGCATCAAGGCGCCGAGTCGGGAACGATTCCTCAGGCTGCACGCGGAAGGACAACTCGCGACGGCGGAGGACGCGGCGGCGACGTTGCTCGGCTATCTCCGCCGCGACGATTTCGGTAGCCATGAGACCGACGACATACGCATGGCGATCGACCGCCCGGACCAGGGGTAGAGGCAAAACAGGCTTCAACCACAACATCTGGTAGCAATCTCTTTTCTCTACTGACAGCTCGCTCGCGGTTGGGCCATACTCCCGCCTCGACTCCGACGGGTCCGGACGCCGTCCGACCTGCCGGTCAGCCGTTCCAGCGGCGCTCCCGGTTCCTGGGAGCCGCACCCGCACCCGCACCGCATCGTCGGAGACTTCCGCTTCATGGACCAACACCTGCCCGGCACGAGGTTCGACCTGCTGACCGCCAACCCAGTCTACAAGCCGTTCCGCTACCCGTGGGCCTATGATGCGTGGCTGACGCAGCAGCGCGTGCACTGGCTGCCCGAGGAGGTGCCGCTCGCCGACGACGTGAAGGACTGGCACAAGAACCTGTCCGGATCCGAGCAGAACCTGGTCACGCAGATCTTCCGCTTCTTCACGCAGTCGGACGTGGAGGTGAACAACTGCTACATGAAGCACTACAGCCAGGTGTTCAAACCGACTGAAGTGCTGATGATGCTGTCGGCGTTCTCGAACATCGAGACCATCCACATCGCCGCCTACAGCCACCTGCTCGACACCATCGGCATGCCCGAAGCGGAATACTCGGCCTTCCTCGGCTACAAGGAGATGAAGGACAAGTACGACTACATGCAGGGCTTCCGGGTCGACTCGAAGCACGAGATCGCCAAGACCCTGGCCGCGTTCGGCGCCTTCACCGAAGGACTGCAGCTATTCGCCTCGTTCGCGATCCTGCTGAATTTCCCGCGCTTCAACAAGCTCAAGGGCATGGGCCAAATCGTCACCTGGTCGGTGCGCGACGAGACGCTGCATTGCCTGTCGGTGATCCGGCTGTTCCGTACCTTTGTGGCCGAGAACCCGGAGATCTGGACCGACCGGCTACGTTCGGAGCTGACGGAGGTGTGTGAGACCATCGTGCACCACGAGGACGCGTTCATCGATCTCGCTTTCGAGCTCGGCCCGGTGGAAGGTCTCGATGCTGCCCAGGTCAAGCGCTACATCCGCTTCATCGCCGACCGCCGGCTGATGCAGCTCGGGCTTGATCCGCCCTACCACGTCGCCAGCAACCCGCTGCCCTGGCTCGACGACCTGCTGCCCGC
>CAXSHC010000025.1:0-4101 GCA_964236745.1 uncultured Acetobacteraceae bacterium | reverse complement strand
GGTGGAGCACGCCAACTTCTTCGAGAACCGCTCCACCGAATACAGCCGCGCCTCCACCAAGGGCACCTGGGAGGAAGCCTTCACCTCCTCCATAGGCAGCGACTGGCACCGGGAAACCGCGCCGGTCTGACCTCCGCGCGCCATCCTGGCGCGCAACCCCCCTCTGGCCGGTCCGTTGAGAATCCAGGCCCGTGACCGGGCGGCTTGCCGGAGGGGAGAACACCATGGATCGTCCGCTCGAGATCGCGTTCCACAACCTGCAGGCGTCGGAGTCGCTTGAAGCCGAGATCAGGCAGCAGATGGAGCGGCTGGAAGCCCGCTATGGCCACCTGACCGGTGGCCGCGTTTCGGTCGAGGCGCTGCACCAGCAGCACCAGACCGGCAACCTGTACGAGGTGCATATCACCTTGTCGCGTCCCGGCCAGGAGATCGCGGTTTCGCATGAGCCGCACCACGCGCGTGAGCGTCGGGCCCATCCGGACGTCCGGAGCGCCGTACGCGATGCCTTCCGTGCGGTGGAAAAGCAGCTTGAAACCGCAAAAGCGTCACCCGGAGGCCGCAACACGCGCGGCAAGGGCGAATCCCGTCAATAAATCGTTTGTATCGCATCGATAACGAGATAGGGTCCTCCCAGGATCACGACGGAACCGCGTGTTGCAGGCGTTCCCGATCCGGAGGCGATGACAGTGCAGGATATGCCGTTTCTTGAAGCGGTGCAGGAACCGGACGTCGGTGACGGGCATGGCTATGCGTTCGACTACGAAGCGCTGTCGCGGGCGGAACCCCGGTCCGGCTCGCTCGGCCTCAGCCTGGAGCCGCTGCGGCAGGTGCGTCGCCTGCCGGAACGCCTCCTGGTCGCGGCCCATCAGGCCTGCGACCTGGGAACGCTCGACGTCGCGGCCAGCCTCCTGTCCATCACGGAGGTGGTGCTGATGCAGCCGCAGCTGGGATCGCCAAGCGCGCATCGTCGTGCCGTGGAAGGGCTGGTCGCGGCGCACGAGCGCCTGTGGCATCTCAGGCGCGCCGACCATGTCGATCCCGATCCGTTCGGCGGGTCGCCCTGATCAATCGAACGGCAGCGGTGCCGCGTCGCGCAGGATACGTTCCGCTGCCTCGGTGAAGCCGCCGGCCGAGTGATGTAGCACCAGCCCGGGCAGCACGGCATCCGCGCCGTGCGCGCCGAGCACGCCGCGGAGCAGCACGATCCGTGCCGGGCGGCCCGAGACCGGCCATAACGGCAGCAGCCGGATCGCGCCGAACCCGCTTGCCACCATGCCGCCCACCGCCTCGGCGTGCCGGGCGGCCGGCAACACGAGGGTGAGTGTCCCGCGCGGGCGAAGCAGGCGCGCAAGACACAGGCTCCAGCTGGCCAGCGTGCCGACCGGCGCCCGCTTGGCCAGGTCGCGCCGGGGTGAAGTCGAGACGCTCGACCCGTCGTCGTGCCAGGGCGGGTTGGCGATCGCCTGGTCGTAGTCCCGGGCACCCTGCAGCGACGCATCCGCAAGCGAGCCAACCAGCACCGGCCAATCCTTGCGGTCGTTACGGTCCAGGTTGAAGCGGGCTAGCATTGCGGTGGCGGGATCCTGCTCGATGCCGGTGCCGTGCAGACCGGGCACCCGCGCGGCCAGGCACAACAGCCCGGCGCCGGCGCCGCACCCGGCTTCCAGCACACGCAAGCCATCGCGTATCGGCACCGTCGCCGCCAGCAGCACCGGCTCGATCCCGGTGCGGTAGCCGTCGCGGAACTGGCGATACATCACCCGGCCGCCGAGCAGGGTGCCGTCCGTGGTGGCCGCCGCTTCCGTGATCAGCATGCCGGCGGCCGATGCTTGACCACCCCAACCCTGCCGCTCATATGTGCCTCGCTTTGATCCGCAGCGTGGAGGACACCGCTTGGGCCTTGCTGTCAGATTGCCGCAATCCGCCGGGACCACAAGTCGCGGCGACCGGCACGACGCGCAGGAGCCCGTGAACGGCCCCGTGACGGACCCCGTGACCGGCGAAGCCGCGCTGAACGCCCTGGCGGCGCTGCTGCACGACGACATGCAAAGCTGCAACCGCGCCATCCTTGCCCGCATGGACAGCCCGGTCGCGCTGATCCCGCAGCTGGCCGCCCACCTCATCGCCGCCGGGGGCAAGCGCCTGCGCCCGCTGCTGACCCTGGCCTCCGCGCGGCTGTGCGGCTATCCGGGCGAGGCCGGCGGGCCGGAGGGAACGCGCCACGTCAATCTGGCCGCCTGCGTCGAGTTCATCCACACCGCCACCCTGCTTCACGACGACGTGGTGGACGAAAGCCGGCTGCGTCGCGGGCTCGCCAGCGCCAACGCAGTGTTCGGCAACAAGGCCTCGGTGCTGGTCGGCGACTTCCTGTTCGCGCGCTCGTTCCAGCTGATGACCGAGGATGGCTCGCTGGAGGTGATGGCGATCCTGTCCAAGGCGTCGGCCACCATCGCCGAGGGCGAGGTGCTGCAGATGGCGACGCAGAACGACCTGTCGACCTCCATGGAGCGCTACCTCGAGGTGGTGCACGGCAAGACCGCCGCCTTGTTCGCGGCCGCCTGCCGGGTCGGCGCGGTGGTGGCGGGGCGCCCGGATCGGGAAGCGCTGGCGCTGGACTGCTACGGCACCAACCTCGGCATGGCGTTCCAGCTGGTCGACGACGCGCTCGACTACGCCGCCGACCAGCGCCTGCTCGGCAAGACCGTGGGCGACGACTTTCGCGAGGGCAAGATCACCCTGCCAGTGCTGGCCGCCTTCAACGCCGGTTCGGAGCAGGACCGCTTGTTCTGGCGCCGGGTGATCGAGGACAGCGCGCAGGAGCCTGACGATCTCGACCACGCGCTCGACCTGATCGCCACCACCGATGCCATCGGCGCCACCCTGCGCCAAGCCGCGGATTATGCCGAGCGTGCTTGCGACGCGCTGTCGACGTTTCCTGACAGCCGGATCCGGCGTCTGCTGGGCGAGGTCGCCGCGTATACCGTCAGCCGCGGACGCTAGCCGGGACGGCCTCGAACGGCATCATCCCGTGATAGCCGAACCCGGCCAGGCCGGCGCGCAACCGTTCCGGATCCTCTGCCGGGCCGGTGAACCAGGCCTCGCCCGGTCCCGGCAGGGTTTCGCCTACGGGCCCGGCCGGTAGTTCGTCCAGAACCGTTTTCGCCCGGCGCGCGACGGCGCCCGCCGGGTCGAGCCAGGTGACGCCGCTCGGCGACAACGCCTGCAACGGCTCCAGCAGGAAGCTGTAATGGGTGCAGCTGATGCCGACCACGTCGATGCGGTCGCCGCCTGGCTGGCCGAACAGCCCGTCAAGCTCGCGCCGGATCGCGTCCTGGTCGACCGGGCGGCGGCGGAATGCGCTTTCGGCGATGTCGGCGAGCCCGCGCGCACCGTGCGCGATCAGGGTGCAGTCCGGGGCGAACCGGGCCTGCAGCGCGCGCAGGTAGGGGCGACGCACGGTGGCGCTGGTTGCCAGCAGGCCGATGTGCCGGGTGCGGCTGACCGCGGCGGCCCACTTGATCGGCGGCACGCAACCGATGAACGGGACCTGGTGGCGGGCACGCAGCGCGTCCAGTGCGGTGGTGCTGGCGGTGTTGCAGGCGATCACCACCGCGTCGGGGCGCAGCCGGCCGATCGCCGCGTCCAGGAGCTCCAGCACGCGCGCCACCAGCATTGTGTCCGGCAGCTCGCCATACGGGAACACCGCGTTGTCCGCGAGGTAGTCGATCGGCGTGCCGGGCAGCAGCGCACGCAGCTCGCGCACCACCGACAGGCCGCCGATCCCGGAGTCGAAGGCGAGCAGCCGGCGGGCCACGGCGCCGGGCTCAGCCTTCCGGCTTGGTCTTCCGGGCCAGGGCCTCTTCCGCGCTGGCGACGCCGCCGTGCCGGGCCGACCACGCGCACGGGTCCTCCAGGAAGCGACGCACCTCGGCAGCTGCGGACTCGGAGAAGTACGGCCGTTCGGCGCAGGCTTCCAGAACGTCCCACCAGGTGCACAGCGCGTGCAGCGACACCCCCATCTCGGACAGGGTGCGGTGCGCGCCGGGAAACACGCCGTAGAAGAACACCACAAAGGTGTGGTCGACGATGGCGCCGGCGTCA
>CAXSHC010000024.1:0-17692 GCA_964236745.1 uncultured Acetobacteraceae bacterium | reverse complement strand
CGCCCTCCTCGATGAAAGACTTCATGGCGCGCATCTTAACTTGGTAGTCGTTCTCGTCGATGTTCGGACGAACCTTGACCTCCTTGATCTCGATGACCTTCTGCTTCTTGCGCGCCTCGTTCTTCTTCTTCTGCTGCTCGTACTTGAACTTGCCGTAGTCCAGGATCTTGACCACCGGCGGCTCGGCGTTGGGGCTAATCTCCAGCAGGTCGAGGCCGACGGAGAAGGCGCGCTGCATGGCGTCGCGTGTGGTCATCACGCCCTGCATCTCGCCTTCCTCGTCGATCAGGCGGACGTTGGGGACGCGGATCTCTTCGTTGACGCGCGGGCCGTCGCGCGTCGGCGCCGCCTGCATCGGGGGTCTGGCTATCGGACTGCTCCTGTTGTCGTGAACGGGTGCCGCGACCTGCTTCGCAGGTGCAACGGTCAGGCGAAGACCCTAGCACGCAAAGCTTGTCAAGGGATGAGGATCAGGCGCAACCCTGAGTCGACAAGGAAAGGGGCTTCAGGCCAACGCGCGCTTCAGATCGGGAGGCGTCGCTTCCAGCGCAAGGGCAGCGACGGCCTGCTCCAGCCCGAGCAGCTCCTGGTCTGCGCCGCCAAGCCGGCGCATCGCCACCGTGCGCGCTTCCGCTTCCTTGCGGCCCACCACCAGGATCACCGGGACGCGGGCGAGGCTGTGGGTACGTATCTTGGCGTTGATCTTCTCGTTGGCGGTGTCGGCCTGCACATGGAGGCCGGCGCGGCGCAGGGCATCGGCGACCTCCAGCGCATACGGCTCGGCGTCGGACACGATGCTGGCCACCACCACCTGCACCGGCGCCAGCCAAAGCGGGAAGCGACCGGCGAACTGCTCGATCAGGATGCCGAGGAAGCGCTCGAACGAGCCCAGGATCGCGCGGTGCAGCATCACCGGACGATGCCGGGCACTGTCCTCGCCCACATAGGAGGCGTCCAGGCGCTCGGGCAGCACGGTGTCCACCTGCAGCGTGCCGCACTGCCAGTCGCGGCCGATCGCGTCGCGCAGCACAAACTCGAGCTTGGGACCGTAGAACGCCCCCTCCCCCGGGTTCAGCTCGTACTCGACGCCGGCCAGGCGGCAGGCCTCCACCAGGGCGGCCTCGGACTTGTCCCAGGCGGCGTCGTCGCCGGCGCGGTTGTCCGGGCGGTCGGCGAACTTGACGCGGAAGCCGTCGAAGCCGAGGTCGCGATACACTTCCGCCAGCATGGTCACGAACAACGCGGTCTCGGTGGCGATCTGCGCCTCGGTGCAGAAGATGTGCGCGTCGTCCTGCACGAAGCCGCGCACGCGCATGATGCCGTGCAGCGCGCCGGACGGCTCGTAGCGGTGGCAGGCGCCGAACTCGGCCATGCGCAGCGGCAGCTCGCGGTAGGAGCGAAGCCCGTGGCGGAAGATCTGCACGTGGCACGGGCAGTTCATCGGCTTGAGCGCCAGCACGCGCCGCTCCTGCTCGTCCTCCACCGAGGCCACGAACATGTGCTCGCGGTAGTTCTCCCAGTGCCCGGAGGCTTCCCACAGCGCCCGGTCGACCAGAAGCGGCGTGCGCACCTCCTGGTAGTTGTTGCGGTTCTGCGCGCGGCGCATGTACTCCTGCACCGTCGAGTACAACCGCCAGCCTTTGGGATGCCAGAAGATCTGGCCGGTGGCCTCCTCCTGGATGTGGAACAGGTCCATCTCGCGGCCGATGCGTCGGTGGTCGCGGCGCTCGGCTTCCTCCAGCTGGTGCAGGTGGGCGTCGAGTTCCTTCCCGTCGCGCCAGGCGGTGGCATAGATGCGCGTGAGCATCGGGTTGCGGTGGTCGCCGCGCCAATAGGCGCCCGCCACCTTCATCAGCTTGAACGCGGTGCCGACGTCGCCCGTGCCGCGCATGTGCGGGCCGCGGCACAGGTCGAGCCACTCGCCCTGGCGGTAGACCGAGATGGTCTCGCTTTCGGGAAGGTCGCGGATCAGCTCGGCCTTGTAGCGCTCGCCACGCCTCTCGAAAAAAGCGATGGCGTCGTCGCGCGGCCATTCCTCGCGCCGGAACGGGGCGTTGGCGGCGACGATCTCGCGCATGCGCGCCTCGATAACCGGGAAGTCGTCGGGCGTGAACGGCTCGTTGCGGGCGAAGTCGTAGTAGAAGCCGTTCTCGATCGCGGGTCCGATGGTGACCTGGGTGCCCGGATAGAGGCCCTGCACCGCTTCCGCCAGCACGTGGGCGGCGTCGTGACGGATCAGGCCGAGGGCTGCCTCGTCGCGACGGGTGACGAAGCGAAGCGCCGTGTCGCTGGCGATCTCGGTGTCGAGGTCGACCAGCCGGCCATCGAGCTCCATCGCCAGCGCGGCCTTGGCCAGGCCCGGCCCGATCGCGGCGGCCACCGCCACGCCCGTCACCGGGCCGTCATACTGGCGGACGGTGCCGTCTGGCAGGGTGATGGCGGGCATGGACGCATCTCCGGTAGGCATGGCGGCACGAACGCTTCCTATGGCGGCAGGCACCCGGGGTCGCAACCCTTCACAGGCGGGCTTCCTGGAACCACGCGTGCGGAAAGGACAGGCTTTCGCAGGATGCGACCACGCTGTCGATCAACGGCTGCCGGCATTCATCGAGGCGTTCCGGCGCGGCTGCACCCGGCGCGCGCCGGCGTGCTCGACGTCGGCAGCTTGGTCAACGGATAAGGCCAAAGGCATCCGGTTCAGGCGCAAGAACGAGCACCCGGTCGCGATCGACAACCTCAACACCAGCCGGTGAAGACCCTCGCCAGGAGGGGCGTGAAAACGGCCCCGCAGGACTTCTACGGCCATGACAACGGGTGGAGCGCCGAGCTGCGCGTGGTGGTGTCCATAACCGCCGGGGCGGCCCGACCGGAGATGATCTGCCGCGCGGCGCAGGACGTGCCGCATGGCAGGACGGTCGAGCACGACGACTTCGCGCACTCCCTGAAAACATACGACAAGAACCGGACCAGGAACGGGCTGTCGAGCGACGCCTTCAAGCCGCCGGACAGGTTCGACTACCGGGATGGAAGCCTTCTCGACGACAAGCCGAAGCTAGCCAGCTCCAAGGCCCAGCCGCCCGGCAACGGTGGCCACGTCCAGGGCCGACAGGTCCGGGACGCGCAGCACCTGCACCTGTCCGCTACGCTGGCCGACTGGGGCGGTGAGAACCGGATCGCTTTCCTCGGAGAACAGCACGAGGCAGGAACAGCCCATCGCGGCGGCGAGGTGCATGGGGCCGGTATCGTTGCCGACCGCGAGCGTTGCGCGGGACGTGAGGCGGCCGAGTTCCAGAAGGGTGGTGCGGCCGGTCAGGTCGAGCGCTGCCGGACAAACGCGCCGGATCGCGGCGGCGAGCGGTGCGTCGGCGCCGGCACCCACCACCACCGGGATCATGCCGGCCGCGGCGAGCCGGCCCGCGAGGGCGCCAAAGCGTTCCGCCGGCCAGCGCTTGGCCGGACGATGCGGCGCCGCCCCCGGCGCCAGCAGCGCCAGGCGGGTGGACGGCGATGGAGCAGGTGGCAGCGGGGTGGGCAGCATCGAGCCGTGCGCCGCCAGCCACGACAGGTCGGGATCGGGCACGGCGGAAATACCGGCCTGGGCGAGCTGGCCGGCCTGGCGGCGGCGGGTATGCAGCCGGTCGCGGTCGGGGTCGCGGTCGGGAAACGAGCAGCCGGGCGCGATGCCGGACCAGGGGGGGCGGCCGGCGAGCCGGTGGTAGCGCGACGAGCGCCCGGAGGTTTGCAGGTCGTAAACGAGGTCGAAGCCGGACAGCAGGCGGCGCAGGCGACCGAGGCCGCGCAGGTTCCACGGGGCCGGGCGGGTGTCGAGGGCGACCGCGTCAAACCACGGGCTGGCGGAAGCAAGGCCGAGAAACGGCGCGGTGGTCAGAAGGGTGACGTGCGCGTCCGGATGGTGCGCACGTATGGCGGCGAACGGGGCGAAGGCCAGCACCACGTCGCCGAGCGCGCCCAGCTTGATCACCAGGATGCGCGTCGCGGCCGGCGCCGTCGGAAGCTCAGCCGGCATGGTGCGGCGACGGCTCCTCAGGCGGCGGCGGGACCGGCGGGAGGCGATGCGGGAACGGCTGGCGCAGCAGCTCCTCGTACACGTCGAGCGTCGCCTGCTGCATCGCCTGCACCGTGTAGTGCGACAGCACACGGGCGCGAGCCTGCTCGCCGATCCGGAAGCGTTCGTCGGCAGAAAGCGACAGCACCTGTCGAAGCAGCGTCGCCAGGGCGGCAGCGTTGCCAGGCAGGAACGCATAGCCGGTGACGCCGTGCTCCACCGTTTCCAGGGCGGCACCGTGGGAGGCGGCCAGCACCGGGCGCTGCATCGCCTGCGCTTCCACCACGGCGCGGCCGAACGGTTCCGGCTTGAGCGACGGCACCACCACCAGGTCGGCGAGCGCCAGCGCCGCCGGCATGTCGGTGCAGTGCCCCGCGAAGCGGAGCCGGCCGCCCAGGCCGAGCCGTCCGGCCTGCTGCACCAGGGTGTCGCCGAAGCTCCGCCGCCCGTCGCGCGCCGGCCCGACCATGACGCAGACCCAGTCGAGACCGGGCGCCTCGTCGTGCAGCAAAGCAAGGGCGTCGAGCAGAAGCGCGTGGCCCTTCCAGGCGGTGATGCGGCCGGGAAGCATGATCACCGGAGCGTCCGGCAGCTGCCATTGCCGGGCAAGCGCGTGGATGCGGTCGCCGCGCACCGCGAGGGGGTCGAACAGGGCGGCGTCGGCACCGCGCGGGATGGTGCGCAGCCGGTCGGGCCCGACGCCGTACCGAGACGCGACGCGCCCGGCGACGAAGCGGCTGATGGCGATCACGCGGTCGCCAGACGCCATTACCCCGTTGTAGGCGCGCTTGAAGGGAAGGTTCTCGCCGTACACGCCGTGCCAGGTGGTGACGAACGGGGTGCCGGTGCGCCGTGCCGCCCACCGTGCTGACCAGGCCGGGGCGCGGGAGCGCGCGTGCACGAGGTCGACCCGGTGCTGGCGGATCAGGCCGGCCAGGCGGCAACCGTTGAGCCAGATCGACAGCGGGTCCTTGGTCATGAGGCCAAGGGAAAGGTGGACCGCGCCGAGCCGCTCCAGCTGCGGCACCAGCCGGCCGCCTGCGCTGGCAACCAGGGCGGTGCCGCCGGCCTCCACGATCGCGCGGGCGATCTCCATGGTGCCGCGCTCGACCCCGCCGGCCTGCAGCGAGGGCAACACCTGCAGCACGACCGGCGCCGCGTGTGCGGGCATGGGGGAAGAATGGGACGGCATGGCGGCGGCCTTAGCACGGGTGCCGGTTTCCTGCATCGCCGGCTGCGCACGCGGATTTCATGCAACGCCGCGGCCGAGGGTGTCTTTGCGCAAGCGAGAGGACGAGGAACAAGCGACATGACGACAACGGCGAAGAAGACCGACCCGAAGCTGTGGGACAAGGTCAAGACCGAGGTCACGGAAGGCGACAAGGGCGGCAAGCCGAAGCAGTGGTCGGCGCGAAAAGCGCAGCTGGCGACGGCGGAATACAAGAAGGAAGGCGGCGGCTACGAGGGAGGAAAGTCGGAAGACAACCACCTGTCGCAGTGGACCAAGGAGGAGTGGGGCACGAAGTCGGGCGAGAAGTCCGGCGAAACCGGCGAGCGCTACCTGCCCAAGGAAGCGCGCGAGGCGCTGAAGGGCTCGGAATACGCGCGCAGTACGGCCAAGAAGCGGGCCGACACAGCGAGAGGCAAGCAGTTCTCCGCCCAGCCGACGGATGTGGCGAAGAAGACCGCGAAGCACCGCGACACCGGGCATGCCGACGGGGGGCATAGCGAAGCCGGGCACGACAAGGGCAGGCACGACGCGAACAAGTCGGGCAAGAACGACCTCGGCGGGATGACCAGGCAGGCGCTGATGGCGTACGCGGCGGAGCAGAACGTGAAGGGGCGCTCGCGCATGAAGAAGGAAGAGCTGGTCGCCGCCCTGTCCTGACGGGCACGCGACAGGCTAGCCTCGCACATGACCGTTGAAACACTGCACTACGTCCAACGCGCCGGGATCAGGCTGGCGGCACGGCACCGTCCGGGCGACGGGCCGACCCTGGTGTTCCTGCCCGGCCTGCGCAGCAACATGAACGGCGACAAGGCGACGGCGCTGGCAGCGCATGCCGGACGCCGTGGCCGGGCGTCGCTGCGGCTGGATTATTCCGGGCACGGCGAAAGTGGCGGGCGCTTCACCGATGGCACGATTGGCATCTGGCGCGACGATGCGCTGGCGGTGATCGAGGCACTGACGCCGGGGCCTCTGGTGCTGGTGGGCTCGTCCATGGGCGGGTGGATCGGGCTGCTGCTGGGGATGGCGCTTGGGACACGCGTCCATGGCTTCGTCGGCATCGCGGCGGCACCCGACTTCACGGTGGCGATGGAGGCCGAGCTCGACGCCGTGCAACGAGCGACGCTGGCACGGGACGGCATGGTGATGCTGCCGACCACGCCGGACCCGACGCCGTTGACGCGACAAGCGCTGGACGACGGCCTGGCCTGTCGCGTGCTGGACCAGCCGATTTCCCTGTCCTGCCCGGTCCGGCTGCTGCACGGCCAGCGCGACACGGTGGTGGACTGGCAGCGGGCACTGGCGATCGCGGACGCGATCGAGGGCGGCGATTGCCAAACACTGCTGGTGAAGGATGGTGACCACAGGTTGTCTAGGCCGCAGGATGTTCAACTTCTGATTGCGACGGTGGACGGGCTCGGTTAAGCATCGCTCAACCACCCGCGGCCAGGGTGGCGCGCAGTCCCTCGCGATAGGTCGGATGACGCCATTGTCGTTGCAGCGCTTCCCGGGTCAGCCGGCTCGACACCTTGCGGTTCTCGGCCCAGAAGCTGCGGCCCATCGGGCTCATGGCCGGCAGCGCGTCCGCGAGCGGAACCGTGGGCGGCGGCGGCAAGCCCAGCAGGCGCGCGGCTTCCTCGATCACCACGGCACTTTCGGCGGGCAGGTCGTCGCTCAGGTTGAGCACGCGCAGAGGCGGGCCTGCCTGCATCGCGGCCAGCGTGGCGCCGGCGATGTCGTCGCGGTGGATGCGGCCGAAACAGTGGCCAGGAGCGATCACGCGACGGCTTTCGCCCGCGCGAAGGGCGTCGAACACGCTGCGGCCGGGGCCATAGATGCCGGCCAGGCGCAGGATGTCGCAGCGGGCGCCGAGCCCGGCGGCGAGCGCTTCCCAGTCCCGTTCGGCGGCGACACGCCGTTGGCCACGCGGTCCGGTGGGCGCCGGGGGAGTGGTCTCGTCGACCCAGCCGCCGTCGCGGTCGCCATAAACCCCGGTGGTGGAGAAATAGCCGATCCAGTCGGGCCGATGCTGCCGCATCGCTTCCCCGAGCAGGCGAAGGATCGGGTCGCCGTCCGCGTCGGGCGGGGCGCCGGCCAGCCAGTGCGTCGCGTGGCCAAGCAGGGCGGCGGCCTCGTCCGGCCGCACCAGCGTCACGCCGGACGGCGCTGCGGCACCGCCTGGGTGGCGACGCGTGCCGGTGACGCGGTAGCCGGCCCGCACGGCGCAGGCGGCCAGCGCCGTGGCGGAATATCCCAGGCCAAACACCAGCAGGTGCGGTGGCACGCTCATGGACAGCCCGGCTTCACAACTGCGGAATGGATAGCGCCGGCGCTTGACCCTTGCCTGATTTGGCGCGGCAGAATGAAATCATCCTCATGAAGCGCGTCCTGTCCTTTCTCGGCCTGCTGCTGCCTGCCATCCTGGTCGCCGGATCGGCACGGGCGGCCGGGCCGGTGCAGCGGGCGGCAGGGGTGCAACGCCTGGCGCGGCTGGAGGCTCCGCCACGACGCGTACCGCCCATCGCAGCCGCGGCTGCCGTGAACCCCTGCCTGGCGCTGTTGTCGAGCGATCCGGCTGGCGCCGCGGACTATGCGGCAGACTGGTCGAAGCGCAACGGCGGCAACGGGGCGGCGCAGTGCTCCGCGCTGGCCGAGGTGGCGCTCGGCGATCCGGAAGCCCGCGCCGTGGCGCTGGACGCGCTGTCCCGCCAGACGCTGCTGCCCGAACAACGGCGTGCGGTGCTGGCGGACCAGGCGTCGCAGGCGTGGCTGTCCGCGGCCCGGCCGGACCGGGCGCTCGCCGCCTCGACGCTGGCGGTGTCGCTCGAACCGGGCAACCCGTCGCTCCTGACCGACCGGGCACGCGCAGCACTCGCGGCCGGATGGGCCGACGGGGCGGTGGCGGACCTGTCCGCGGTACTGGCAGCCCATCCCGGGCAGGCCGAAGCGCTGGTGGTGCGTGCCACCGCCTACCGCAAGCTGGACCGGCTGGACGCGGCGCGCGCCGACATCGACGCTGCCTGCGCGGTGCTGCCGGACGAGCCGGAAGCGCTGCTGGAGCGCGGTATCCTGCGCGAGCGGTCGGGCGACCTCGATGGCGCCCGGAGCGACTGGAGCCGGGTGCTGTCGGCATCGCCGGACACGCACGAGGCCGATCTGGCGCAGCAGGACCTGGCGCTACTGGACGCCGGGCCGGACGCGCGCTGAGGGAGTTCAGCGTCGGTCGGCGAAGAAGCCCGCGATCCGGTTGCAGGCCTGCCGCAGCCGTTCCTCCTCCACCGCGAAGCACAACCTGAGGCACCCCTCCCCCGCCAACCCGAAGGCGCGGCCGGGGGCCAGCCCGACGCGTGCCTCGCGCAGCAGCGACTTGGCCAGGGCGAGGCTGTCGGTGCAGCCGTCCACCGAGAAGAACGAGTACATCGCGCCGTCCGGGTATGGTACCGCGACCCCCGGGATCGCGCCCAGCAGCGCGCAGGCGAGGTCGCGGCGCGCACGCATGCGGGCCACCGACTCGGCCACGAACGGCTCGCCGTGCTCAAGGGCGGCGATCGCGGCGCGCTGGATGAAGGCGGGCGCACAAGAGGTGCTGTATTCCACCAGCTTGCCGAGCGCCGGCATCAGCGGCGCCGGCGCGTTGATCCAGCCGAGCCGCCAGCCGGTCATCGCCCAGGTCTTGGAGAACGAGTTGATCGAGACCAGGCGGTCGTCCGGCTCGGCGATCTCCCCGAACGCGGGCGCCGCCTGGCGGTCGAACACCAGGCGCTCGTACACGTCGTCGGCCAGGATCCAGATGCCGAGGCGGCGGCAATGCCCGAGCAGCACGGCCTGCTCCTCCGCCGACAGCATCCAGCCGGTGGGATTGGCCGGCGCGTTCAGGATCACCATGCGCGTGCCGGGCGTGAGGGATCCGAGCAGCTGGTCGAGGTCCATACGCCACCGGCCGTCCTGCAGGCGCAGCGGCACCGTGTCGATCACGGCGCCGGCCACGGCCGGGATGCCGCCGAGGTTCGGCCAGTGCGGCGTCGGCAGCACGACCCGGTCGCCCGGCGACAGCAGCGCCTGGCAGACCACGTGAACAGCGTTCACGCCGGACGGGGTGACGCACACGCGTTCCGGCGCCGACCTGCGGCCGAGCCCGGTCTGGTAGCGGCTGATCGCCTCGCGCAACGGGGCGATGCCGTAGTTGGAGGTGTAGAAGGTGTCGTTCTCGTCGAGCGCCCGCTTCGCCGCCTCGCGTATGAAGGCTGGGGTGTGCGTGTCGGGCTCGCCGAACCAGAGTGGGATCACGTCCGGCAGGCCGGCACCCGCATGCGCCACCTCGCGTATCAGAGAGCCCGGCAGCGACTCCACCTCGGTTCGCGCCAGGGTGTCGAAGCCGGGATGGCGTGGGTGCATAATGGATGGTCCTGCGCTCGCGCGGCGGAAGAAGGCGGGTCGCGCCGGCACTAGCACGTCCCGGTGCGGCCGGGCCTGCGCGTTTCCGGAATGGGCGCCTCAGGCGGCACTGCCGGCGGCCCAGCCGCTCGACCAGGCCCACTGGAAGTTGTAGCCGCCGAGCCAGCCGGTGACGTCCACCGCCTCGCCCACGAAGAACAGGCCGGGCACGGTTCTCGCCTCCATGGTGCGCGACGACAGGGCGCCGGTGTCGATGCCGCCGCGCATCACCTCGGCCTTGGCATAGCCCTCGGTGCCGGTGGGGAAGAGCCGCCAGTCGCCGAGCCGGGCGGCCACGGCGTTCAAGGTGGCGGCGGGCAGGCCGCCGAGCGGGCCGGCGGCGCCCTGCTCGGCCGCCACCGCCTGGGCCAGGCGCTGCGGCAGCAGCTCGGCCAGCACCGTGCCGAGCTCGGCCTTGCCACGCGTCTGCCGCCGTTGCTTCAGGTGGGCGCCGACATCGCGGCCGGGGGCGAGGTCGAGCCGGAGCGCGTCGCCCTGCTGCCAATAAGAGGACACCTGCAGCAGCGCCGGGCCGGACAGGCCGCGATGGGTGAACAGCATCGCTTCGGGAAACGCCGCGGTGCCGCAGCGGGCCACCACGTCCAGCGACACGCCGGCCAGGCTGCGCATCGCGTCCTGCGCCGCACCCGTGAAGGTGAACGGCACCAGGGCCGGGCCGGTCGGGGCCAGGGGGATGCCGAACTGCCGCGCGACATCGAAGGCGAAGCCGGTGGCGCCGAGCTTGGGGATCGACAGGCCGCCGGTGGCGACGATCAGGCTGGACGCGGTGACGGCGCCGCGGTCGGTGTTGATGCGCCAGTCGTCCGGGCGCTCGATCATGGACACGCGCTGCCCGGTGCGGAGCACGACGCCGGCAGCGTCGCATTCGGCCAGAAGCATGGCCACGATCTGGCGCGCGGAGCCTTCGCAGAACAGCTGCCCCAGGGTCTTCTCGTGCCAGACGATGCGGTGGCGCTCGACCAGGGCAAGGAAGTCGTCGGCGGTGTAGCGCGCCAGGGCGGAGCGGCAGAAGTGCTGGTTCTGCGACAGGTAGCGCTCGGGGCGGCAGTCGCGGTTGGTGAAGTTGCAGCGGCCGCCGCCGGAGATGACGATCTTGGCGCCGGGCTCCGCGGCGTGGTCGAGCAGCAGCACGCGTCGGCCGCGCCTTCCCGCCGCGATCGCCGCCATCAGCCCGGCGGCGCCGGCACCCAGGATGACGACGTCGTAGCGGGCCGGACGCGCGGCAAGGGCGGGCTCAGAAATCGAGGTCGCCGTAGTGCTCGGGCGGGTTGATGCCGATCACGCGGTCGCCCAGCAGGGCACGGAAACAGGGGCGCGACTTCACCCGGGCATACCAGTCCTTGGTCGGCGGGCTCAGCGACCAGTCGATGTCCGCGATGTAGTCCAGCGAGGACAGCTGGGCGGCAGCGGCGAAATCCGCCAGGGACAAGGAGGGGCCGGCGAGCCACTTCCGGGTCTCCGCGAGCCAGCCGATATAGTCCAGGTGGTAGCGTATGTTGGCGTAGCCGGCGCGAAGGGCGGTGGCGTCCGGGTTGCCGCGGCCCATCAGGCGCTTGAGGTATTTCTCACCCAGCAGGTTGCGCGTCACCTCGTGGTGGAACTTGCCGTCGAACCACGCGGCAAGCCGGCGCACCTCGACCCGCTCGGCCAGCGTGCGGCCGAGCAAGGGCGTGTCGGGATAGGCTTCCTCGAGGTACTCGCAGATCACGCCGGAGTCCGGGATCGACAGGCCGTTCTCCTCTACCAGCATCGGCACGGTGCCGGCCGGGTTCAGGTCCAGGAACTCCGGACGGCGCTCCCACACCTTTTCCACCTTCAGCTCGAACGGCAGCCGCTTTTCCGACAGCACCAGGCGAACCTTGCGCGAGAACGGCGACAACGGGATGTGGTGCAGGATTCGCATGGGCGCGAACCGTATTTCATCCCACAGCCGGTTGCCAGAGAGGTTGCCGTGGAGCCGGTGCGTCGCAAACGAAACGAAGGCTGTTTGATGGCGGCCCGCCCTGCGTGCATGCTGCGCCTGTGTCACCCGCTTTCCGAGGCTTCCCGTGCCAGACCAAGCCGCCGAAACCGATGCCCACGGCAACCCCGAACCGGGCGCCAATCTTGGTGCCGGCCTTGGTGCAGGCCCCGGTGCGGACCTGGGCGAGCCGCGTCCGCTGCCACAGATACGGGTGCGCGGGCGCTCGTTCATGGCGCTGGTGTTGTCCCCCGAGCCGCCGCTCGTCGACTGGGTCCAGGGCCTCGACGTGCAGATCAACAAGTCGTCCGCGTTCTTCGAGGCGCGTCCGGTGGTGCTGGATTGCGGGCTGCTGAACGGGGAGGATCACGGGCTGGACGAGCTGGTGCCGGCGCTGCTGGAGCGCGGCATCCGGCTGATCGAGATCGAGAACGCTGATCCGGCGTGGCCCGCCACCGCCAGCTGGACCTGGCCGGCCGGCTACAGCGGCGGCCGGGCGATCGGGGCAATGGAGGTCCCGGAAGAAGCACCGCCCTCCCCGCCCGACCCGTCGCGCGCGTCGCTGCTGATCGACGAGCCGGTGCGCTCCGGGCAGATCGTGTCTTATCCGGACGGCGACGTGGTGGTGCTGGGCTCGGTGGCGTCGGGGGCCGAGGTGTCCGCGGGCGGGTCGATCCACGTGTATGGCGCGCTGCGCGGCCGGGCGCTGGCAGGCGTCGGCGGCAACGCGTCGGCCCGCATCCTGTGCCGCCGGATGTGCGCGGAGCTGCTGGCGATCGACGGGCTGTACATGACGGCGGAGGACATGCCGGCGGAGCGGATCGGGCGCTCGGTGCAGGCCAGGCTCGACGGGCAGTCGCTGGTGCTGTTACCGCTCGATTGAGGTAGGAACAACGCCCAAGCACGGTATGGTCCGCATCGGATCGCCGTGAGGTCGTCGGCTGGGGAAGGTTTGCGCATGGCCAAGGTGGTGGTCGTTACATCGGGCAAGGGCGGGGTCGGCAAGACCACCTCCACCGCCGCCCTTGGCGCCGCGCTGGCCCAGGGTTCGCCCGGCTTGAACGGAAAGCCGGGGAAGCCGGCGCAGAACGTGGTGGTGGTCGACTTCGACGTGGGGCTTCGCAACCTCGACCTGGTGATGGGGGCCGAGCGCCGCGTGGTGTTCGACCTGATCAACGTGGTGCAGGGCGACGCCAAGCTTTCCCAGGCGCTGATCCGCGACAAGCGGGTGGAAACGCTGTCGATTCTTCCCGCGAGCCAGACACGCGACAAGGACGCGCTGACTGCGGACGGGGTGGCGCGGGTGATCGCCGAGCTGCGTGAAAAGTTCGACTGGATCCTGTGCGACAGCCCGGCCGGGATCGAGAAGGGCGCGCAGCTGGCGATGCATCACGCCGACGAGGCGGTGGTGGTGACCAACCCGGAAGTATCGTCGGTGCGCGACAGCGACCGCATCATTGGCATGCTGGACAGCACCACGGCCAAGGCCAAGGCGGGCGAGAAGATGCCCAAGCACCTGCTGCTGACGCGCTACGACTCCGCGCGTGCGGCGCGCGGCGAGATGCTGCGGATCGAGGACGTGCTGGAAATCCTTTCCATCCCGCTGATCGGCATCATCCCGGAAAGCGAGGAAGTGCTGCGGGCCTCCAACCTCGGTGCGCCGGTGACGCTGAGCAATGCCGACAGCGCGCCGTCGCGGGCCTATTTCGACGCGGTGCGGCGCTTGAAGGGCGAAACCCTGGACATGAGCGTGCCGTCGGACAGGAAGGGCCTGTTGGCCAAGCTGTTCAAGTGGAGGTTGGCATGAGCTTCCTGTCGGGGCTGTTTCCCAAGCGCAGCTCCGCACCCGTGGCGCGCGACCGGCTGCAGATCCTGCTGGCGCACGAGCGCACGACGGGCGAAGGGCAGAGCGAGCTGATCGCCAAGCTGCGCGAGGAGATCCTGGACGTGATCGCCCGGCACGTGCCGATCGACCGCGACAAGGTGCAGATCAAGCTCGACCGCGGGGCGGCGGTATCGACGCTGGAGATCGACATCGAGGTGCCGGAGCTGAAGAAGCAGGCCCCGGCCGGCGCCACTGCCGGCATCAAGGAGAACCTCCGGAGCAAGGCGGATCCCGCCAGCGGCAGCCAAAGCCTGCCGACAGGACCCTGAAGCCAAGGCGGGGTCCTGACGGGTCACACGAGGCCTGCAAGGATCGACTAGGCGTTCGCGTCCGTATTGCTTTGTTCCGCCGTTGGGACCGCGGTATCATCACGGTCCCGTTACCAAGCGGGCAGCACCGGATAACTGAACGGCGCCCAGGCGTCGTGAAAGGCTCTTCATTATGTTCCGCTATCAAAACATTTTTGCGCGCTAGGATGCCCTGGAACGGGGTTCGGCAGCCGGGATTAACCCATTCTGCAGGATCGGCGTCCAGGATCGAATGGTTGCCGCTGGAGCCGGCCATGGGCCGGAGGAGCGGCGGGAAAACGTTGCACGCCGTCGGGAGTCGCCCATGAAGCCGCAGCGCGTTGTTCTCACCCCCGCACCGGGTGCCGTGTTCCTTCGAACCAACGCGGCGTCGGTGGAGATGACGCCCGGGGAAGCGCTTCGGTTCTGCGAGGAGATCAGGTCGTGCATCCAGGTGGCCCTCGCCGCACAGGACGGCTCAGCGCTGCGCCACATGATGGGTCGGGTTCCGGGCTGAGCCTGGGCCATGGGCCCGGGCCTTGCCTGGCCCGAAGGAACGCGGCGGCAGGGCTCAGAACGAGGGCAGGTGCTGCTCCAGACGTTGGCTGCCGTGACTCACGTCCAGCAAGGCGGCACATCGCGCGGCAGCGGCGTCGCGACGCCGCAGGGCGTCGAGCAGCTGGTCGTGCGGATGGCCGTCTCCGTCCAGCGGGCGGAGCGGACGGTCGAAGCTGAGCGCATAAAGCGGGCCAAGCCGCATCCACAGCCCTTCCAGGGTACGAAGGATCAGCGGCGCCCGCCCTGCCCTGCACACCAGGCGGTGGAAGGTGGCGTTGGCATCCAGCATCGGCATGTGCTGCTGGCGCAGGTGGGCGGCGACGCACCGGGCGTTGACCTGTTCCAGCTCGTCGAGCTGGGCGTCGTCGACGAACTCCACCGCCCGCTCGGCTGCACGCGCTTCCAGGTCGCCGCGCATCTCGGCCAGCTCGCCGAAATCGGCCTTGTTCATCACCGGCACGATCGCCGAGCCGCGCTCGTCCAGGCACAGCGCCTGCTCGGACACCAGCCGGAGCAGGGCTTCGCGCACCGGCGTCGGACTCAGGCCCAGCTCGGCGGCAAGTGGGCGCAGGATCAGCCGATGCCCAGGACGGAGCCGGCTGGAGGTCAGGGAACGGCGGATCTGCGCATAGGCGCGCTGGCTCAGGCTGTCGCGTCCGCCGTCGCCAGCCGGGAACGGCAGCAAGCCGGGCCCGTTGTGCGCCGGAGCGGCGGCATCGGAACGGGCCGCATCGGGGCCGGTCTCGTCGAAACTGGTGGCGTCGAGATTGGCCGCATCGGGAGCAGCCGCGTCGGAATAAGCTCGATCATTCACAGCCGTTCCGCCCGCTCCTGTGCCGGTTCCGACGGGCGGAACGGCGGGTTTATCGTTTCGACATGAAATGTAACTGAATCGCGCGTCACTTGTGAAGCGCCGCGTCACGCGGTTCGGGATCGCAGGAGCCGTGCCTAGCCGGGGGCTTGGCTAGACCACGTCCTCCAGGCTCATCGCCTGCCTGGACAGCAGCTCGCGGTAAGGCCCCTCGCTGCGTTCCAGTACCGAAGGCGGCCCGTCCTGGAGCACGCGGCCGGACTGCATCACCACGATGCGGTCGAAGTCGCGCAGGGTGGACAGGCGGTGCGCCACCGCCACCACCGTGCGGCCGACCATCAGCCGCTCCAGGGCATGCTGCACCAGCTGCTCGCTTTCGCTGTCCAGCGCGCTGGTGGCCTCGTCCAGCAGCAGGATCGGGGCGTTGCGCAGAAAGGCGCGCGCGATGGCGATGCGCTGGCGCTGTCCGCCCGACAGCTTGACGCCGCGGTCGCCCACTTCCGTGTCGAAGCCCTCGGGCATGGCCTCGATGAAGTCGCGGCAGCCGGCGGCGGCGGCGGCGGCGCGCACCTCCTCGTCCATCGCGTCCGGCTTGCCGTAGCGGATGTTCTCCATCACCGAGCGGTGGAACAGCGACACGTCCTGTGGCACCACCGAGATCACCGCACGCAGCGCATCCTCGGTGAGGCCGAGCAGGTCCTTGTTATCGATCAGGATGCGGCCGCCCTGGACGTAGCGCATGCGCTGCAGCAGGGCGAGCACGGTGCTCTTGCCCGAGCCGGAGCGGCCGATCAGCCCGAGGCGCGTGCCGGCCTCGACGCGCAGGCTGAAACCGGACAGCACCGGGTCGCCGGCCGGATAAGCGTAGGACACGTCCTCGAACACCACTTCGCCGCGTGGCTCGGCGTGGAAGCCGCCGGCGTCCGCGGCGTCGGGCATGTCGTGCGGCAGAAGCAGAGTGGACAGGGCTTCCGCCAGCCGGGCCACGTGCTGGATGGTCTCGACCAGCGCCACCGCGAGGTCGCGCGTGCCGTGCAGGATCATGAAGCCCAGCGTTACCACCATCACCACGTCGCCCACGGTGGCGGCGTGGTTGCGCCACAACAGCACCGACCAGATCAGCAGCATCGCGGTGAGGATCGCGGTCAGAACCGCGTGGATCAGGCGAAGGCGCTCCAGGTAGCGCAAGGAGGTGCCGCGCGCGTGCATCTCGCCTTCCATGCGTTGGCTGAACCGCACCCGCTCGCGTCTGGTGGCGCCAAAGGCGCGCACCAGCGGCATGTTGTTGATGATGTCGAGCAGCTCGCCGTCCACCCGCGCGGCGTCGGACGCGTAGCGGTGGTGCAGCGGCCGGCCGCCGGCCGCCATGCGGAACATCAGCACCGAGATCAGGGCCGACAGTACCACCAGCACCGCCGCCATCATCGGGCTCACGGTGAGCATCAGCAGGATGGAAAAGGCGACGTTGAGGCAGGGCGGCAGCACGTTCCAGGTGGCCAGGTTCTCCAGGGTGAACATGGCGTTGGCGGTGGCGGTGATACGGCCGGCGAGCGTGCCCGGCATGCGGTCGGCGAAATAGGACGGCGCGTGGCCGGTGAGGTGGCGGAACAGGTCGCGGCGCAGGTCGCCGGTGACGGCGACGAAGGCGTGGGTCGACACCCAGCCGCCGACCCGCCAGGCCAGGTTGTCGATGCAGATCAGCAAGCCGAGCAGGCCGACCGCGATCCACACCGGTCGCATCGGCCCGCCCCGGTAGTTGGTCAGGGTGTCGACCAGGTAGTGCACGGCATAGGACGAGCCCACCACGGCTGCGACCGCGACGAGAACGGACAGGAGGATCAGCCCGTGCTGCAGCCTGTGGTGCAGCACGTAGCGGGCCATGAACGCGAGCGGGCGCGGCGCCAGGCGGATCAGGTCGGCGTCGTTTATGGTGACAGCCTCGTGCGGCCCCGGCTCGATCCTGCGCGTCGACGTCATGCGCCATCCTTTCGGTCGAAGCGGATGCCCGCAAGCGGCTGGATTATCGTCCGATCGGCTATAACAACCAATTAATCCACTCGCGTGACGTTGGTGCCAAAAAATTGCCTCGTTCGTGGCGTTGATAGGACATGCTAAGCCGCAAAGGAGTGTACATGCGTATCGCCCAGATCGCCCCTCTCCACGAGGCCGTGCCGCCCAAGCTGTATGGCGGCACTGAGCGCGTTGTATCGTTCCTGACCGAGGAGCTGGTCAATCTCGGCCACGACGTGACCCTGTTCGCCAGCGGCGACAGCATCACCACGGCCAACCTGCACCCGTGCTGGCCGCGCGCGCTTCGTCTGGATCCGGCGATACGCGACCCGATCGCCCCGCACATGCTGATGATGGAGCAGGTGGCGCAGCGTCTCGACCAGTTCGACGTGCTGCACTTCCATATGGACTACTGGCCGTTCACCCACTTCT
>CAXSHC010000023.1:12139-17978 GCA_964236745.1 uncultured Acetobacteraceae bacterium | reverse complement strand
TCGGCCGTGCGCGATCCGCGCAGCCGCAGCGTGACGCTGCCGACGGCGGTGAACGACACGCAGATGCAGGAAATGACGAAGCTGCAGGGCGAGACCGGCCGCAACTTCGACCGCGACTACATTGCTGACAACATCGCCGGGCACCAGCAACAGGTGGTGCTGTTCCAGACGGAGTCGCAGAGCGGCATCGACCCGGATCTGAAGAAGTTCGCGACCGACACGCTGCCCACGGTCCAGTCGCACCTCGACCAGGCCACCGCCATGGCCGAGACTGGCCACAAGGGCGTCATGCGCCACCATCACCACCACAAGAGCGCCTCGTAACCGTTTCACGACGGTTTGAAGGTTCCGCGCCGTCCATGCTTCGTGCATGGACGGCGTTCTCGTTTCCGGCAGGCCGGGCGCGAGGCCGGGCGCGTGGCCGGCCCTATCCCAGGAGATGCGCATGTTCATCGCCATGAACCGGTTCCGGGTGGCGCTCGGGTCGGAAGTCGACTTCGAGCGGGTCTGGCTCAGCCGCGACGTTCATCTCAAGGCTGTGCCCGGGTTCGAGAACTTCCACCTGCTTCGCGGGCCGGAACACGAGGATCACGTGCTGTATGCCTCGCATACGGTATGGGCGTCCAAGGCAGCGTTTGAGGCATGGACGCAATCGGACGCGTTCCGGGAGGCCCACCGCAACGCCGGGCAGTCCGGCACCAGGGCGATGTATCTCGGGCCGCCGCAGTTCGAAGGCTTCGAGGTGCTGCAAACGGTGGACAAGGATTGATGGCGATCCGCCTCGACCAGATCGTCACCCGGACCGGGGATGACGGGCAGACCAGCCTGGGCGACGGCACGCGGACGACCAAGAACTCTCTGCGCGTCGAAGCATACGGCAGCGTCGACGAGGCCAACGCCGCGGTGGGCGTGCTGCGGCTGCACGCGACCGGGGAGGCGCTGGACGCGGTACTGGCGCGCATCCAGCACGGGTTGTTCGACATCGGCGGCGACCTGTGCATCCCGGGGGCGCCGGACGCGCGCTTCCGTATAGACGACCGGCTGCTCCGGTTGCTGGAGGCAGAGATCGCCGTGCTGGTGGAACGACAAGCGCCGCTGGACAGCTTCGTGTTGCCGGGCGGCAGCGCCGGCGCCGCTCACGCCCACGTGGTGCGCACGGTGGTCAGGCGGGCGGAGCGCCGGGTGGTGGCACTGGCCGCGGTGGAAACGATCAACCCGCTGGTGGTGCGCACCCTGAATCGGCTGTCCGACTACGCCTTTGTGCTGGCCCGGCACCTGAACGACGACGGCCGCAGCGACGTGGTGTGGGTGCGCGCACGCTGAAGCCGGTGGCTCAGAACGTGTCCAGCACCGCGGCCGCGTCGGCGGCCAGCCCGCCCAGGGCGTCGCGCACCGCGACGATCCGGCCGATCACGATCAGCGCCGGGGTCGGCAACGGGGTGCGGTCGAGCTGGTCCGGCAGGGTGGAAAGGGTGCCGGTGAGCAGGCGCTGCTCCGGGCTGGCGGCGCGCGAGATCGCGGCTGCCGGCGTGTCGGACGACATCCCGGCGCCGACAAGCCTGGCGGCGATGGCGCGCAGGTTTCGCACCGACATATACAGCACCAGAGGCTGGTTCAGCCGGGCGAGAGCGTCCCAGTCGAGTGCTGCCACCGGGTCGGTTTCGCCCTCGGCGCTATGGCCGGTGGCCAGCACGATCGCCTGGTTGATGCCGCGCACGGTGGCCGGGATGCCGGCGGCCGCGAGCCCGGCGAGGCCGGCGGTGAGGCCGGGCACGATGCGGAACGGGATGTTGCTGCGTGCCAGCACCAGCGCCTCCTCGGCGCCGCGCCCGAACACGTAGGGGTCGCCGCCTTTCAGGCGCAGCACGCGCTTGTTCTCCCGCGCCAGCGTCACCAGGCGCGCCGAGATGTCGTTCTGGTGGATCGACGGGCGGCCGCCGCGCTTGCCGGCGAACTCGCGCGCGGCACCCGCCTGCGCCAAGTCGAGCACGCCGGGATCGACCAGGGCGTCGTAGACGATGACGTCGGCCTGGATCAGCCCGCACAGGGCATGGAGCGTGAGGTGGCCGCGGTCGCCGGGGCCGGCGCCGGCGAGCCAGACGTGGCCCGGCTGCAGCACCGGGCAGCGTGCGCCCAGCAGGCGGCTGATCGCCAGGGCGGGATCGAGCGGGTCGGGCTGGCTCATGCCGGACGGGGATGGCCGCCGGTCGACGGTCCCGTGGCGGCGGCCCCTGCCATGAGCGTTTTACGCTGGCAACTCGTGGTCACCGACCATAGATCAGGGTGCGGCGCAGCAAGAAGGAGCATGAAGCGGAATGTCGGACACGGAACTCGTCGATGCAACGTCCGTGCTGTCGCCGCCGACCCGGACCTATGGCCACCTGAGCCCGGAACGGGTGCTTACCGTGCACCATTGGACCGACCGGCTGTTCTCGTTCACCACCACGCGCGACCAGTCGCTCAGGTTCGAGAACGGCCAGTTCGCGATGATCGGGCTGGAGCTGGCCGGCAAGCCGTTGCTGCGCGCCTACAGCATCGCCAGCGCGAACTACGAGGAGCAGCTGGAGTTCCTGTCCATCAGCGTGCCGGACGGGCCGCTGACCTCGCAGTTGTGCCGCATCGTGCCGGGGGACATCGTGCTGGTGGGGCGCAAGCCCACCGGCACGCTGCTGATCGACAACCTCCGGCCAGGGCGCAACCTTTACCTGCTGGCGACCGGCACCGGGCTGGCGCCGTTCCTGGCGCTGATCAAGGACCCGGCCGCCTATGAGCGTTTCGACCGGGTGATCCTGGCGCACGGGGTCAGGCTGTCCGGGGAACTGGCCTATGCCAACCACATCCGGCACGAGCTGCCGCGCCACGAGTTCCTGGGCGAGGACGTGGCGGCCAAGCTGTCGTACTACCCGACGGTGACGCGCGAGGAGTACCAGACCACCGGCCGGCTCACCGACCTGATCGAGAGCGGCAAGATCTTCACCGATCTCGGGGTGGCGCCGCTCGACCCGGAGCACGACCGCGTGATGATCTGCGGGTCGGAAGCGATGCTGGCGGACCTGGAAGCGATGCTGGTGTCGCGCGGCTTCGACGAGGGCAACAACGCGTCGCCCGGCGCCTATGTGGTCGAAAAGGCCTTCGCGCAGCGCTGAAACGCTTTTCGCCGACGCGACGGGATCCATCCATGGCCTTTGATTTCGACCTGCTCGTGATCGGCGGCGGCTCCGGCGGTGTCCGCTGCGCCCGGATCGCCGCGACACACGGCGCCCGCGTGGCGGTGGCGGAAAGCCGGCACTGGGGCGGCACCTGCGTCAACGTCGGCTGCGTGCCGAAGAAGATGATGGTGCAGGCCAGCGAGTACGGCGAACACGCGTCGGATGGGCGCGGCTTCGGATGGAGTGCCGAGCCTGGCACGCATGACTGGCGCCACCTGATGACGGTCAAGGACGCGGAGATCACGCGCCTCAACGGCATCTACGTGCGGCTGCTCGCCAATGCGGGCGTGACCCTGTTCGAGGGACGGGCGCGGTTCGAGGACCCGCACACGGTGATGCTGGAGCCGGGGCCACTCGATCCGGCGTTCGCGCCGCGACGGGTCACGGCGGAACGCATCGTGATCGCCACCGGCAGCCGTCCGGTGGTGCAGCCGCACATCGAGGGCTACGCGCTCGGCATCGACTCCGACCAGGCCTTTCACCTTCCCGACCGGCCGCAGCGGGTGACCATCGTCGGCAGCGGCTATATCGGCGTCGAGTTCTCCGGCATCTTCGCCGGCCTCGGCTCGGAGGTGCAGGTGGTGTACCGGCAGGACCTGCCGTTGCGCGGCTTCGACCGTGACCTGCGCGAGGCGCTGGCGGAAGCGATGGTCGCCCGCGGCATACGCATCCATCCCGGAGCGCTGCTGCACCGGATACGGCGGCACGAGGGTACGCTCCGGGTGACGCTGGCGGACGGGCGGGAATGGGACACCGACCTGGTGTTCTTCGCCGTCGGCCGCACGCCCAACGTGGACGGGCTCGGGCTGGACAGCACGGGCGTGCGGACCACGGAGGAAGGCCGCATCCTGGTCGACGCGCACAGCGAAACCGACCAGCCCGGCGTGTTCGCCATCGGCGACGTGACCAACCGCATGAACCTCACGCCCGTGGCGATCGCGGAAGGCCACATCCTGGCCGACAGGCTTTTCGCCGGCACCACGCGGGAATGGTCGTTCGACACCACGCCCAAGGCGGTGTTCTTCTCGCCGCCGCTGGCAAGCGTGGGTTTGAACGAGGAGGAAGCGGCCGAACGCGGGCCCGCCGACATCTTCCTCGCCCGTTTCACGCCCATGCGCCACACCCTGAGCGGGCGCAAGCGGCAAAGCGTGATGAAGCTGGTGGTCGATCAGGCGAGCGACCGCGTGGTCGGTGTGCACATGCTGGGCGAGGACGCGCCGGAGATGATGCAGGGCCTGGCGATCGCGGTGACGGGCGGGCTGACCAAGGCCGACTTCGACCGCACCATCGGCATTCACCCGACCTCGGCGGAGGAATTCGTCACGCTTCGCACCCGCACCAGGACGGTTGGCGCAGGACACTGAACGACAAGCGCGATCGTTGCGTTGATGTGTCGAAGTTGCTGATCCGAACTGAAGCCTTTGTGATCCTGTTTGTACGGTCTTTGTTCTGTCGTTGACGTTGGATGAATGCCGGTGTGTGTGCCGGACGAGCCAGGACGGAGCGAGACGATGCTGTTCCACGACAAGCGATTGCAATACCCGGTCAAGGTCGAGAATCCCGACCCTGTCTATGCCCGCATGCTGCAGCAGGCGATCGGCGGCATCGAGGGCGAGATACGCGTGTGCATGCAGTACTTCTTCCAGGCCTGGGGCAGCCGTGGGCCGACGACGAAGTATCGCGACATGCTGCTCCACACCGCGACCGAGGAGATGGGCCATATCGAGATGCTGGCGACGGCGGTGGCGATGAACCTGGAGAACGCGCCAACCAAGCTGCAGGACGCAAGCGTGAAGGATACGCTGGTCGGCGCCGTGATGGGTGGCGGCGAGAACCCGCGTCACGTCGTCGAGGGCATGCTGCACCGTCACCTGCTGTCCACGGGCATGGCAGCCTATCCCGCGAACTCGGACGGCGTGCCATTCGACATGTCGCACATCTATGCCAGCGGCAACATCGTTGCTGACATGTACTGCAACGTCGCTGCCGAATCCACCGGCCGCGTTCTGGCGGTGCGTCTGTCCAACGCCACCAACGACCCTGGCATGAAGGACATGTGGAAGTTCCTGATCGCACGCGACACCATGCACCAGCAGCAGTGGCTCGCGGTGATCGAGGAGCTCGGCGGCCAGGAGGGTACGTTGCCCGTGCCGAACAGCTTCCCGCAGGCAGCCGAGAACCAGGAGTTCAACTACAGCTTCTTCGCCACCGCCGCGGACGGCGCGCCGCCGCCGGCCGGACGCTGGACGCAGGGACCGTCGCTGGACGGCAAGGGCAGCTACAGCGTGTTCCAGAACAAGCCGATGGGCCAAGAACCGGTGCTTGGTCCGGCGCGCCCGGACAGCGGCGCCGAAACGCAGCAGATCAACGGACGAGCTCCGACGATGACCAGGCTCTGATTGGTTCCTAGAACCATACCGTAAATCCGACCACAGGGCGACCAGTCAGCCGTGGAGCGGTTGAGGCCGGGGTATACGCGGCCGTCGAGTTGCACGTTGTGGCCGATCACCCACTGCGACGAACCGTCGATCGTGTTCTGGTCGCCGGTGTTGTGGTCGGCGGCGTCGTCCAGCGCCGGCTCGGTGGCGGCGACCACGGTGGTCCCCGGGATCTGGCGGTTCAGGTCGAGG
>CAXSHC010000023.1:0-12116 GCA_964236745.1 uncultured Acetobacteraceae bacterium | reverse complement strand
CTGGTAGTCGCCGTGCAGGTCGGGCTTGTTCGCGTTGTCGAGCAGGCCGGCCCCGGGGTTCACCGTGATCGAGAACTGGTCCGGCAGCAGCACGATCGGTAGCGCCACCGTGCGTTGTGTGGAGGCTTCGTGCACCCCGGACGCGCCGTTCGGCAGCGCCGCATAAGCCACTACACCGGCCTCGTGGCTGCCATCGTCGTTGTTGCCGAACAGCTCCTTGCCCCGAGCTGCAGGTCACCGAGGCCTTTGTCCGGCCTCTGGCGTCCCGGTCCGCCTGCGCGTCGCCTGGCTGTCGTGCAGCGGCCAGACGGCGTCCAGCTCCGCCCAGTCCTTCAGGCCGAGCTAGGAGATTCGCGTCCAGGATGGTGGTGGAGCGGGTGACGCTGCCATCCCGCGACCAGTGGTCCCAGGTATAAAGCCAGAAATCGCTTTCCACCTGCACGTGCCCCGCATCCGCGGTGAACGGGCTGAACGACCTTCCGGGCCGGTCGGTCTGCAGCGGGCGCATCAGCGCGTCGGGGGTCGGGTCGAACAGGGTGTAGTCGCTCTTGTCGGCAGGTGTCGCAGCGGGATCGGCCTGCGAGTATCATCCCGTGAGTGGAAGCAGCATCGGGCCTGGAGTCGCAAGGATCACCGTCGGTTCATTCCGGTAGTGGTTCTACACTGGTGGGCGATGCGGCAACAATCGTCAACGCTTGGGCTCGCAGCCGCAAGCTGTCCCGGTTCAACGCTGGCAGCAGCAACGGCTCGCGCGCGACGCGTTCCGCCTGCGCCACCGCCGCCGCCAATTGCGACAGGTCGAGATGCCGAATGGCAGGACGGCGAACCAGCGTGTCCCACCGCGCGCCCAGCGACGTGTCCAGGCACACGCGCATGAAGCAGTGGTCGTGCGTGATCGGCCAGCCCTGCTCCCGCGCCATGGCGGGCAGCACCGTGCCGGTCAGCAGGGTCCAGCGGGCCAGCAACGCCAGGCGATGCGGATCAACCGGAGCGGTCAACAGGGGCAAGCGTGTCATCGATCAGGAGGATGACGGATCGGGCCGTGGCGGAACACGATCCGGGACCCGCCTGCGGTGGAAACGGCGCAGAGAATGCAGCCTCGCCAGGCCGCCCCGCAACACTGTTTCGTGATCCGGCACGGGCAGACGAGGCCAGGCTGCCACCCTATGTAGCGCTCCTGGATTCTCCTGCACGGGCGATCATGTTGTTCCAACCACCGACGGCCGCCTTCAGGCCTTCCGGCCTGCCGTCAACCCGGTGGTTCGCGTTCCGGGCCAGGCGATGATGCGGGCGATGGAGGGCATGGCGCGGTTCGGCGCGGTCGCGCGCGACCTGTCCGAGCTGAAGCGCATGCGGGACCAGTCGACCACCGACAGCGTTGCCGACCGCTTGTTCCGCTCGGCCTGGGCCGGGCTGGCCCGGGGTATCGAGCCTCGCGCGGTATGCCTGCAGGTGGTGGCGGACGCGCTGGCCGCGACCCGCCTGGCCGGCATCGACGCCGGGTTGCTTTGCGAGATAGAGGTCGACCGGGACGCGCGGGAAGCGATCTTGCGCCGCGGCTTCGACGACGCGGCGACGGAACTGGACCGAAACGTCATGGCGCCGGTGCGGGACACGCTTGGCGGACTGCGCATGGTGCCAGGCCCTGCCACCCCGCCCTTCGTCGACAGGCTGATCCGGCAGCCGCGCGCCGGGGCCACGTCGCCCGGAAAGCCGCGCCTGGCGCTGGAGCCGGCGGAAAGCCATGGCGACCACTGCCTGGTGGTGGGCGTGCTGGGGGCGCTGCTTGCCCTGCACGGCGAAGGCGATCCGACGCAGGCGTTCCTGGCCGGGCTCGCGCATCACCTCCACAACGCCCGGCTGCCCGATACCGGCTTTGCCGGCGAGGTGATGCTGGGCGACACGCTGTTGCCGTTGATGCGCCGGCTGACGCAAGCGGAGCTGCAAACCCTGTCGCCGGCGCTCCGGGTGCGCGTCGAGGCAGCGCTGGCGCCGATCGCGGATGCCGACACGCCCGAGGGACGCGCCTTCAACGCCGCCGACGTGATCGACCGCGTGCTGCAGGCGCATCACCACGGCAGGGCAGCGGCCTTCACCGTCGACCAGGCGCTCGGCGACCTCCAGCTGGTGCATGAGGGGCCGGTGCAGACGTTCCACCTGCAGGTCCTGTCCACGCTCGACCTGCTGTGACCGCGGCCGCCTGGCCGGCAGGAGCCCTCCGCAGCCCATCCACCGGCCGCATCCTGCAGCAGCGCGGCGACCGCCTCCTGGTTGCGGACGGGGAAGCCTGGCCGGTGATCGACGGCATCCCGTTCCTGCGCAGCAACCGCGTCGAGCTGGCGGCTGAGGCGGTGCGGCTGATCGAGGCGGGCGAGACCGAACGGGCGACCGCCCTACTTCTGCGCGACCAGGACCCATACGCGCCCGACCCGCCGCCTTCGGTGGAAGCGTGCGAGCAGGTCGTACGCGGCCGGGACGCGCTCGGCTTCCGGTCGGCGATGCAGGCGCTCGGCTTCGGCCGGGTCGGGGACTACTTTGCGCATCGCTGGACCGATCCCACCTTCCTGTCCGGCCTGGCGCTGCTGGGCTTGGCGCTGCCGGCGGAGCGGGGATGTGCGTTCGAGCTGGCCTGTGGCGCCGGGCACTTCCTGTCCGCGCTGCACCGTGCGGAGGTGGCGGCGTCGGGCGGCGACCTCGTGTTTGCCAAGCTGTGGCTGGCGCGGCACTTCGTCAGCCCGGAAGCGCTGTTGGTCTGCTTCGACGCCGAGGCGCCCTGGCCGTTCGCGGCCGGCATCACCGACACCGTGTTCTGCCACGACGCGTTCTACTTCCTGCCGGACAAGCCCGGGATCGCGTCGCAGATGAAGCGGCTGGCGGGGGAGAGGGGCACGGTGGCGGTGGGCCACGCGCACAACGCGGATGCGGCCAACCATTCCGCCGGCGCCCCGCTCACGGTGGCGGGCTATGCGTCGCTGTTCCCGGGCGCCCAACTATTTGACGACGCGGACCTGACCGAAGCGTTCGCGTCGGGGCGGGCGCCGGTGGCGGCGGACGCGTCGGCGCTCGCCGCCGTGGCGGCGCTATCGCTGCTGTGGCGGGCAGGGGGCTGGACCGGCGACTCCGGCGGCCGCACCGGCTTCGGCACCGAGTCCGGGCCGACGCTCCAGCTCAACCCGCTCTACCGGCAGGGCGTGGCGGGTGCCGGGATCGCGTGGCCGAGCCTCCGCTACGAACAGGAATACGCGGCACTGGCGACCTACCCGATGCGCTGGTCCGGCCCGGCCGTGATCGACCGCGCCGACAATGCGGATGCGGAAGCACTGCTGCGCCGGCGCATCTATGTGGAGCTGCCGGACCGATGGTAGCGGCGGGAGCGCCCCCCATCGGCCCAGGCATCGGCTGGGGCATCGTCGGCTGCGGCTGGGTGGCGCGAGACTTCGGCGCGCCCGCGATAGCGAGCAGCGGCAACGGCTGGCTGGTGGCGCTGTGCGATCCCGACCCGGCGGTGCTGGACGCGATCGCGCCGAACGACCGGACCGTCACGCGAAGCACCGGGATCGAGCAGTTCCTGCAAACCCCCGGGTTGCAGGCGGTGTATGTCGCGGCCCCCAACCACGTGCACCGCCCGCTGGTCGAGGCGGCCGCGGCGGCGGGCAAGGCGGTGCTGTGCGAGAAGCCGATGGCGACCGTGGCCGCGGACGCCGAGGCGATGGTGGCAGCGTGCGCCTGCGCCGGCGTGTTCTACGCCACCGCGTTCGACCAGCGCTTCCACCCGGCGCACCGCAAGGCGCTGGAGCTGCTGCAGGCCGGCGCGGTCGGCCGGATCACGGCGATCCGCATCGTTTACGCCTGCTGGGTCGGCGCGTCCTGGTCGGCGGACAACTGGCGCATCGATCCGGCGCGGGCCGGCGGCGGCGCGTTCTTCGACCTGGCGCCGCACGGGCTCGACCTCGTGGCCATGTTGCTGGGCGAGCCGCTGGAGGACGCCGCGATCCTGGGGCAGCGGCGCGTGCACGCTTACGCGCAGGCGCCAAACGGCGTGGATGACGGGGCGATGGTGGTGGCGCGAAGCCGGTCCGGCGTGCTGGCGCAGCTGCACGTCGCCTACAACTGCCCGGAATACCTGCCGCGGCGGCGCCTGGAGATCGTGGGCGACGCGGGCCAGCTTTCGCTTCTCGACACCATGGGCCAGACGCCTGGCGGCACGCTGGTGCTATCCACGCAGGCGGGATCGCACAACATCGCGGTCGAGGGGATCGAGCGCTCGCCGTTCGCGTTGCAGATCGAAGCCTTCGCCGACCACCTGCTCGGCCGGCGACCATTCGGGTTCGAGCCGCAGTCGGACCTGCGCACGATGGCCCTGCTGTCCTGCCTGCGCGACGCCGTCGCCGACCACGGAGCACGCTGACAATGCCGCTATCGCCGTTCGCGTGCAGCAATTGCGGGCACTGGCAGATGTACTTCGCGGTGCCGCCGAACTGCCCGATCTGTTCGGACGTGCGCAACGACCTGCCCGACGACGGCTGGGACTTCCGCACCCTGCCCGAGGTCGCCGGCGGGCTGCGCCACCACAGGCGCGAAGTGATTCCCGGCGTGTGGGAGTTCTGGACCACGCCGCGCTTCGGGCTGGACAGCCATGGCTGGCTGCTGACCGGCCAGGACGGCAACGTGTCGTTCGAGGCGGCGCCCTGCTACGACGAGGACAGCTTCGACGCGATCGACCGGCTCGGCGGCATCGACATCATCGCCGCCTCGCATCCGCACGGCTACGGCGCGCTGTGGCAGCTGCAGCAGCGCTTCGACGCGCCGCTGCTGATCCAGAAGGAAGACCTGCAATGGACCAAGGCGTTCCGCGTGACCCATCCCTGGGACGAGCGGCACGAGATCCTGCCCGGGCTGGTGCTGCACCACACCGGCGGCCACTACGAGGGGCACTCGATCCTGCATGACGCCCGGCGCGGCGCCGTGTTCGTGGGCGACGCGCTGAAGCTCGACCTCGACGACGCCGGCCAGCTGCAGGCGCTGTCCTGTCACAAGGCGTACCACAAGCAGATCCCGCTGTCCCCGAACGAGGCGCGACGCTACCGCAGGGTGTTCGAGCCGCTGGAGTTCGACACGGTGTTCACGCCATTCGAGTGCGCCACCGGGGTGCCCAAGGTGGCAGTTCTGGAGCTGCTCGACCGCATGGTCGACGGCGGCGCCTCCACCCGGCCGGTACCGATCCCGGCGCTGCTGCCGGCAGCGGGACAGCAGGTGCCGGCATGAGGATCTGCTTCGTCAGCCGGCGCTTCTTCCCGGCCATCTCCGGCATGAGCGTGTATGCGCTCAACCTGCTTCGCGCGCTGGTCGAGGCCGGCCACGATGTCACCATGATCAGCCAGTATCGGAATGACGAGTTCGGCAAGGGCGTGTACGGCGGCGGGCCGCCGCCGCCGGTGCCGGGTGTCCGGGTGATCGGGCTGGAACAGGTGGGCGAGGCCGAGTGCGGCGACTTCGAGCGCGACATCGACGTGCTGGTGGACACGATCCGGGCGGAACACGCCCGCGACCCGTTCGACCTGCTGCACGCGCAGTACGGTTATCCCACCGGCTGGGCGGTGCTGCTCGCGTCGCAGGCGCTGGGCGTGCCCAACGTGGTGTCGATCCAGGGCGGCGACGGGCACTGGGTGGGTTCGTGCTGCGAAGCGCACCGGCTGGCGATGGTGCGTGTGCTGGACCATGCCGGCGCCGTGCTGATCGGTTGCCGCTCGTTCGCGAACGAGGTGTCGGAACGCCTCGGCACCGACCCGTCCCGCTTCACCATCGTGCCCGGAGCGGTGGATGTCGGGCGGTTCCAGCCGGACGGCGCCCGGCGCGATCCGGACGCGCCGCCGGTGCTGCTCTACCATGGCCGGGTCGACCGCCGGAAAGGCGTGCTCGACATGATCGAGGCGCTCGAACGGCTGGACGGGGAAGGAACCGCGTTCCGTCTGGTGCTGTCGGGCATCGGCCCGGACCTGGACGAGGCGGTGCGTCGCCTGGAAGCGAAGCGGTTGATGCACCGCACCGTGCTTCGCGGCTATGTCGACTACGATCACGCGCCGGATGCCTATGCGGGTGCCGACGTGTTCGTGTCGCCGACCTATGCCGAAGGGTTCTCCAACACCATCCTCGAGGCGATGGCCACCGGGCTCGCCACCATTTCCTGCCGCGCCGTGGGGGTGGTGGACTGCCTGCGCGACAACGAGAACGGGTTGCTGTGCGAGCCGGGCGACGTCGACGCGCTGACCAGGGGCCTGCGCCGGCTGATCACCGACCCGGCGCTTCGTCGCCGCCTGGCCGACACCGCGCTCGCGGAGTGTCGCGAGGTGTATTCGTGGTCCGCGGTCGCGAGCCGCATCATGCGGGTCTATGGCACCGTGGCGGCCCAGGCGCCCGAACGGGATTTCGAGCCGGCGCTGCCGCCCGGCCCATGTCGTTATCGCGACAACCCGCACCTGCTGTGACGCGGCTGTCCCGGCCTGCCGGCCGACGAAGCGCGCTGCTGTTGTCGCCGCATTTCGACGACGCGGCGTTTTCCTGCGGCGGCACCGCCGCGACCCTGACCGCCGCCGGCTGGGACGTGGTGGTGGCGACCGCGTTCACCCAATCGGTGCATCCGGCCTCGGGCTTCGCTTTGGACTGCCAGCGAGACAAGGGGCTGGACGACGCAGCCGACTACATGGCGCTGCGACGCGTCGAGGACGAGGCGGCCTGCCGCAGCCTCGGTGCCCGCGCAATGCTGCTGGACCTGCCGGAAGCGCCGAACCGCGGCTACGCTTCGGCGGCGGCATTGTTCGCGGCACCGTCGCCGGACGACGCGGTGGCCGAGCCGCTCGGCATTCTTCTGGCCGAGCTGGTGGCGGCGGAACAGCCAGACCTGCTGCTGGCGCCCCAGGGCTGCGGCCGGCACGTCGACCACCTGCAGCTCATCGCGGCGCTGCTGCGCCTGCCTGGACCGCTGCCGCCGCTCGGCTTCTACCGCGACACCCCCTACGTGATACGCGACGCGGAGGCGGAGCCCGATTACCGCGTCGCGGCGCTGGCGGCGAGCCTCGTGGTGGTGCCGCTTGACCAGGAAGCGCGCACGGCGAAGCAGCGCGCGGTCGGCTGCTACCGTACCCAGCTCGGGTTCCAGTTCGGGAGTGCCGCACAAGCGGCCGACGCGATCGAGCGCCTGATGCTGCGCGAAGCCGAAGGCCATGCGTGCAGCCACGCTGAACGCCTGCTGCTGTCCGATCCCGCCGTGCTGGCCGGGATCGCGTCGTGACCCGGGCGGCGGCCACCCAGACCATTACCTCCAATACGGGAGTTATCGCCGCGTGACGCAGGACCATGCCGCCATCGCGGACTTGTTCCGGAACAGCATGCCCGTAGGGGCCGAAACCTTTGCGTTCCGGATCGACTCGCTCGACCGGCTCGGCATTCCGGTGGTGCAGGCCAACCTGGTATCGCCCGACCGGCCCACGGTGATCGGCCACGGCTACGGCTTCACCGAGGCCGAAGCCGCCACCGGCGCGCTGGGCGAGCTGTGCGAGGAGGTGCATCTCGGCACCTGGCTCAAGCAACAGGAACCGGTGGAGGCGAGCTACAACGCGCTTCTGTCGCGGCTGGGTGCCTCCGGCGTCGCCGACCCGCTGACGCTGTGCCTGCCCGCCGGCTCCGACTACGATCCCGACGCCGCGCGCCGCTGGATCCCGGCACGCCGTTATCCGTCAAGCGAAACGGTGCTGGTGCCGATCGAGTGGGTGGCGATCGCGCCGTATCAGCTGGACGGCCGCCCCGGGCTGATCACGCCGATCACCAACGGGCTCGGCGCCGGGCTCGACCTCGACCACGCGGTGGCGCACGGGGTGATGGAGCTGCTGCAGCGCGACGGCAACGTCCTTACCTATCGCGCCTTCGACCAGGGCACGGTGGTGGCGCTAGACGCCCCGCTCGATCCGGACTGCGAGGCGCTGTGCCGGCTGCTCCGGGAAGCGGGCATCGACGTCACGGTGAAGCTTGCCAGCACCGAGTTCGGCATCGCCAACCTTTACGTGGTCGGCGACGACAACGGCGAAACCATGCTGCCGATCCAGATCACCGCCTGCGGCGAGGCCGCGCACCCGAACCGCATGCGCGGCCTGCGCAAGGCGCTGCTGGAGTTCGTCGGCTCGCGCTCGCGCAAGGCCGCGACGCATGGGCCGATCGAGCTGCTTCGCGCCCTGCTGCCGCCCGCCTCGTTCGCGAGGCAGCTGGCGGTGGCGGAAGCGCGCGACGAGGAGCCGCGCGCGCTGGACACCATGGCCGACTGGGTGGGCCAGGACGCGGCCGAGCTGCGTCGGCGCCTGGTCGACACCGTGTTCCTGCGCCGCTCGGAGCAGGCGTTCTTGTCGCTGCCCGAGGTGGTGGAGGATTTGGGGCAGAGCCGGGCCCGGCTCGACTGGCTGTCGCGGCAGCTTGGGGCGCAGGGGCTGGAAATCCTGTGGGTGGACTGCTCGCCGCCTGGCTCGCCAGTGCGCGCGGTGAAGGTGATCGTGCCCGGGCTGGAAAGCGAGACCATGAGCTATGGCCGCATCGGCTGGCGCGGCGTGCGCCGGCTGCGCGACCGCGGCGACGTGCTGCTGTCGGACCGTCCCGCTTCCGGGTTCCAGCCGGTCAGGCTGCGGCCGGAGGATGCCGAGCGCGCCGGCGGCCCCGCGTTTCTCGACCTTCTCAGCATCGACGCGCGCGTGGAGCAGGTGTACCCGCTGTATCGCGAAGCCAACCCGCTTTCGGCGCAGCTGGCGCTGCAGCGCCGGGCCCGCGCGGGTGCTGCCGGAACACGGCCGACGTGACCCTTCCGCCGAACCGGTCGCGTCTCGCCCTTCTGCTCCTGCCGACGCTTCTGCTCGGCCTCGCCGGCGCCGGCAGCGCGATCCTGGCGTTCGGCCTTGACCGGCTGTGGATGGCGCCGCTCTGGCTGTTGTTCGCGGTGTCCTACGGCCGCATGGCGCTGAGCGCGTCGGGCCCGCTGGTCGGGCTGCTGCCGGTGCTGCCGGAACGGTCCCGGCGTGCCGGCCTGGCGGTTAGCCCAGGCGGCGGATCCGTGCGCACGGCGCTCCTGCTTCCGGTGTTCAACGAGGCGCCGGAGCCGATCCTCGCCGCGCTGCGCATCATGGCGGAGTCGCTCGACGCGGCGGACGACGTTTCCGTGTTCGTGCTGAGCGACACGCAGGATGCCGGGCGGCTGGCGGACGAGGCCCGGTTCTTCCCCGCGCTCATGCGGACGCGCTCGGGGGTCAACGTTCACTACCGCAACCGTCGCCCGAACACCGGGCGCAAGGCCGGCAACATCGCGGCATTCTGTCGCGACCACGGCGACGAGTACGACTTCGCCCTCGTTCTCGACGCCGACAGCCTGATGACCGCCACCGCCATACGCGAGCTGATCGGCGCCCTGCGCGACGATCCGGGGGCGGCGCTGATCCAGTCGGTGTCGTATCCGATCGGCGGCACCACCTTGTTCGCGCGCCTGCAACAATTCGGTGCCCGCCTGAACACGCCGTTGTCGGTCGCGGGGCAGCACCTTTGGCAGGGACGGCACGGCACCTATTGGGGCCACAACGCCATCCTGCGGCTCAGGCCGTTCATGGCCGACGCCACGCTGCCGGTGCTGCCGGGGCGGCCGCCGCTGGGGGGAGAGATCCTGTGCCACGACACCATCGAGGCGGCGCTGCTGCTTGGCGCCGGGTCGGCGGTGCGTCTGGCGCCCGAGATCGGCGGCTCGTTCGAGACCACGCCCAGCAACCTGGTCGACCACCTGGCGCGCGAGCGGCGCTGGTGCCAGGGCAACCTCCAGCACCTGCGCCTGCTGGGCAAGCCGGGCTTTCGCCTCGCCAGTCGCGTGCATATCGGCACCGGCATCCTGTACTACCTGGCTTCCCCGGTCGGGCTGCTGGTGAGCCTCGTGCTGCTGGCGACCGGGCTTGGCGGCGCGCACGCGTCGCACCCGGCCTGGGCGGTGCGCGGCTGCCTGTGGCTGACGCTGTTTCTCCTGTTCGCGCCCAAGCTCGCCAGCCTGGCACGCGCCCTGCTGCTGCCCGAGGCGGCGTGGCGCGGCTTCGGCGGCCGCGGCCGGCTGGTGGGCAGCGTGCTGGCGGACCAGCTGCTTGGCATGCTGTTTGCGCCGATCGTGGCGTTGTCCGTGACCGGGTTCGTGATCGACACCCTTTGCGGACGGGCGGTGGGCTGGAGCACCCAGGCGCGCGGCGCGATCGGTGTTGCGGTGACGCTCGGCCTTGGCCCGCTGCATCCCGCCTTGCTGCCCTGGACGCTGCCGTTCCTGTGTGGGCTGCTGTTGTCGATCCCGCTCGCCTTCTGCTCCGGCAGCATCCGGCTCGGCACGCTGACGCGCCGCCTCGGGTTGTTCCTGACGGTGGACGAGCTCCATCCATTGCCGGAACAGGTCGCGCTATACGGCGACCCGATGCGATCAGGTAACACCGTCGCTCCGCGCGCCCGCCTGGGCCAGGAGGCGGCGGTCGCGGGCGGGGACTGAGTATAGCCAGTACCAGCCGTTGGTCCGCCGGCACTCAGCAGTGCCCGAGGAATGCTCCACATGACCGCGATCTTGCAGGATAACGCTCGAACGTCGCACGATCCGGACGTGCCGGGACGTTTCCATGAATGAAAACGAGGTGACGAGGATCACCGCAAGGCAGCGCGCGCCGGATCGCGAAACGCAGCAGCTTGCCGAAAACCTTCGCGAGGCGATCGGACGTCTCGTGAGAGTGATCCGTCTAGACGCGTCCACACCATCCGACGCGCGGATGGAAGCGCTCGCCATCCTTGACGATGACGGCGCCATGAGCGTCGCGGCGCTCGCCGCCCGGCGGGTGGTCAAGCACCAGAGCATGCGCCTGCTGGTGGGACAGCTTGCGGATGACGGCCTGGTCGTCCGCCAAGCAGATCCGGGTGATCGACGGAGTCAAACCATCCATGTCACCGAGGCGGGAAGGCAGCTCCTGTCCCAAAGCCGTGGTTCACGCGCCTCGTCGATCGCGTCGCGCCTGCAGGAACGGCTTTCCCCTCACGAGCGGGAAGTCATCCGCGACGCGATCGCGCTGCTGAAGCGCCTGGGCGAGCCGACCGGGTGATCAGCCTCGCCTGAGCTGGTCCAGCACGGTCGGCAGCGTGTTGACGCCCCAGTGCTCGACATATTGCCCGTTGCGCACACGCACGATGTCGATCACGTCGATGGCCACCCGTGCGCCGGTTGCCGCGATCCCCATCAACGTACCGGTATGGTTCCCGTGATCGTCTTGCGCGTCGTGACCTTGTCGCCGTCGGCAACCTGATCATGGATTTCGACGCGCAGCTCGGAGAACGCTGGCCGCAGCACGTGCTGGAACATGTCCCACATGCCTTGCGCGCCATTGGGCTGTCCGCCGGGCACGGACCGGTTGACGAAGTCGGGTGCCATGAGCGCCTGCCACGCTTCCATGCTCCCGCCTTCGATGACCTCGGCGTTGAAGCGACGAACGACCTGCTTGTTGACCTCTGCCGACATGCGAAGCGACCTTTTCCGGACACTCCCATTCTATACAGGTAGCCTGTATAAAAATAAGCCGGTTGCGTGCAAGCGGCCGTCCTGTTCCGCCATGGACCAGCCACCTGGTGAAGCACCGATAAGCAGCCATCCGGCAAGGCCTCGAGCCCGGAACGGTTGCTCAGACGCGCAGGTCCATCGGCGCCACCGGCGGCTCGTCGGCGTCGACGATGGCGTCGATCAGGGCGGGACCCGGCGTGGCCAGCGCGGCCCGGATCGCCGGGCCAACCTCGCCCGACGTGGCGCAGCGGAAGCCGGCAGCGCCCACCGCCCTGGCATAGGCGGCGAAGTCGATGTGGCCCAGCGCGCAGCCATATTCGGGATAGCCGATGTCGCGCTGCTCGAACTTGACCTCGGCGAGAGAGTCGTTGTTCAGCACGAGCACCTTGAGGTCCAGCCGGTGCAGCACGGCGGTGGACAGCTCCGCCATCAGCATCGCCAGCCCGCCATCGCCCACCACCGCCAGCGAGGGCCGGTCGGGATGGGTGAACGCGCCGGCGATCGCCAGCGGCAGGCCGGACGCCAT
>CAXSHC010000022.1:0-19009 GCA_964236745.1 uncultured Acetobacteraceae bacterium | reverse complement strand
CTGCAATACGCGTACTGGCCGCTGCCCGCCGGCCCGCTCTACCGGCGCGAGGACATCGAGCCCACGCGTGGCTTCAACTGGAACCAGATCGAGTCTGCCGAGCTCGACCTGTTCGGCGACGGCAGCATCACCATCGTCCACCTGCCGGGGCACACGCCCGGCAACAGCAGCGTGATCGTCCGCCTGCCGAGCCAGGTCGTCATCCTCGGCGCCGACACCGCGCATCTGCGCTCCGGCTACCTGTCCGACCGGCCGATGCCGTCGGACTGGAACACGCTGGAGGCGGTGCGCTCGATCCGCCGGCTTCGCGACCTGACCCGCTCGCTCGACGCCACGCTGTGGCTGCTGCACGATCCCGAGGACTGGGCCGCGAACAAGCACGCGCCAGCGTCCCTGAACTGAAGCGTCAGGCCGCGACCAACGCTTCGAACAGCACAGTGCCCGGATCGCGGTCGCTCCGGCGCGTCACCCGCCGAACAAAGCGCGCCACGTCCGGCACGCCGTGCTCCACCACCAGCTCGACCACCCGCTCGCCGCGCGGCCGCTTGCCGCGCCAGCCGGCGTAGGGATAGGCGTCGATCGGCAGAAACGTGTCCGGGCCCCGTCGTGCTGGAAACGGTTTGGTGGCGCCGCTGTTGATCGGCGACAGGCTGATGTCGTTGCGGCAGTTCCGCACCAGCGCCGCCGCGTCCAGTTCCAGGACGTCGAAGCTCATGCCGCGATAAGGCCTGGCCTGCATCAGGCGCATCAGCCGCGCCGGCGTCAGCCAGAAGAACACCTTGTTGTTCAGCAGCCGGTACCAGTGCTCCGGCTGCAGCCCGCCGTCCAGGCAGCGCGCCAGCCCGGCATCGTCCATCGGCTTCTGGTCGCGGATGACGGCGCCTTCCAGCCCGGGCCGGCGCAGCGCCACCCCTTCCGGACGCCGCTGCGCTTCCAGCGCATGCCGTTCCGCGCCGTCGACGCCATACAGGTCGAGCAGCGCCGACGTGCTCAGCAGGCCGTGGCGCCGGATCGACGGCCAGCTTCCGGCTTCCGCTGCGTGGAACAGCGTCGGACAGTCGCGCAGCAGCTCGTCCAGCTCGTGTTCGGTCATACACCCCCCGTTCCCACCATCGACGACGCCGTCGTCGCCCGCTAGATCGTTTCCATGTCGATCACCGCGCCGAACCCGACCCGCACCCAGCGCTTCACCGTGGTCCTGCTGATCGAACTGTGGGAGCGGTTCGGCTTCTACGGCATGCAGGCACTGCTGCTGCTGTTCCTGGTCGAGCGGCTCGGCTTTCCCGATCGCGACGCCAACCTGCTCTGGGGCGCGTTCGGGGCGCTGGTGTTTGCGGCGCCCGCCATCGGCGGCTGGCTCGGCGACCAGGTGCTGGGGTCGCGGCGGGCGATGGTGTGCGGTGCCGTCTGCCTGTTCGCGGGCTATCTCCTGCTGGCGCTGCCGTTGGACGGCAGGACGGCGCTGAGCCTCGGCATGGGCACGATCGTAGTTGGCAACGGCTTGTTCAAGCCCAACGCGTCCAATCTGGTCAGGCGGATCTACGAGGGCGACGACAGCCGGCTCGATTCCGCTTTCACCCTGTACTACATGTCGGTCAACGTCGGCTCCACCGCGTCGATCCTGTTGTCGCCCTGGCTCAAGGACCGGCTGGGCTGGCACGCCGGCTTCGGCATGAGCGCCGCCGGCCTCGCCATCGGGCTCGCCAGCTACGCGGTACTCCGGCAGCGCCTAACACGCACCGGATCGACGCCGGACGGTTATCCGCTGCCAAGCCGCATCGCTTCCGGCATCCTGGCCGGCGTGGTGGTCGTGATCCTCGCCGTCACCCTGGTGCTGCAGCATGCCCTGGTCGCCCGGGCCTGCGTTTGGCTCGCCGGCCTGCTGACCCTGGCGGTGTGGGTGCGTATCTATTGGCGGGCCAGTCCGGGCGAGCGTCCGGGGCTGCTGACCGCCTACCTGCTGATCATCGAGGTCATGCTCTACTTCGTGTTCTACCAGCAGCAATCCACCTCCCTGACCTTGTTCGCGCTGCGCAACGTTGATCCCGATTTCCGCGTCGGCGGGACGACGCTGTTCTCGTTCTCCGCCGCCCAGTTCCAGGCGCTGAACCCGCTGTGGATCATGATCCTGAGCCCGGTTCTGGCCTGGATCTACTCGGCTCTTGGTCGGCGGGGCCGCGACCTGCCGATCGCCACCAAGTTCCTGCTCGGCTTCGTGCTGGTGACGGCCGGATTCGCGGTCTGGTGGCTGGCCACCGGGCCGGGCGCGCCTGCGCGCATCTCGCCCTGGATCATGGTGTGGGGCTATGGGCTGGTGTCGCTGGGCGAGCTGCTGGTCAGCGCGCTGGGGCTGGCCATGATCGCCCGCTACACCCCCGTGCGGCTGAGCGCCTTTATGATGGGCGCGTTCTATGTCGGCATCGGCATGGCGCTGTATATCGGCAGCGCGGTCGCCAACCTCGCCTCGCTGCCGCCAGGCCTGCTTGCCGCGGGCGCCGAACAAAGCCTGCCGGTCTACCATCGGCTGTTTCTGAGCCTGCTGCAGCTGGGTTTGGCGGTGACGGCCTTGTGCGCGCTCGTGCTGCCCGTGCTTCGTCGCCTCGACCGGGCACATCGCGCCGCCGCCGTCGCCGGCTGAGGTCAGCGGCCAGCGGGACACCCGCTGCGGAAGATCAGCACCATCGAGCCGGCGTCGTGGCCAACGAAATAGCCGGCACCGGTGTCGCGATAGGACCGGCACAGCACCGCCGCCGGCTCCGCGTCGCGGAACCAGATCCCGTCCTCCAGCCCGTACTGCGCCAGCAGCGCCAACCCGAACCAGGAAATGCCGTTCAAGGGGTTGTCGAACAGCGGCGCCAACCCGGGCGTGCGGTCGAGCCCGCGGCGCAGCACTGGCGGAAACGGCATGGCGCCCAGCATCTGCAGTGCACCCAGCCCGGTGCGCGCGTGCTCGGCGTTCACCGCTTCCGCCACCGGCGGCAGCACGTTGGCCTCGTAGCGGTCGAGATCGCGCAGCAGGGCGCCATAGGCAAAGCTGTCGCGCGCGAAGCACGCCGCCAGCAGCGCCGCCACCGCCACCGCCGCCTGCCCGGGACGGCCTGACGGCAGCAGCCGCATCGCGGTCCAGGCCGACGCCGACAGCATCGCGCCGATCCCGACCAACACGCGCGGCTGCACCACCGGATCGCGCAGCAGCAGCATCGGTCCTGCGAAGCCAGCCAGCAGCACGGCGGCCGACAACAAGGCGATCGGCCAATCGCGCCTGCGAGCCCTGCCCAGCGCCAGAAGAAGAAAGCCCGCGATCGCCAGCAGGGCGAGCAGCCCGAACGGGCCCGTGGGCGGCGCCATGCGCGACGGGAGCGCCAGCAGGTCGTGCACGTTCCGCGGCAGCAGCCGGAACAACTCGCCTGGCCTCATCAGCGCCTCGTGCCGCAGCTGGTAGCCTGGCAGCACCACCAGCCGCGTGAACCGCAGCAATGCGATCAGCAGGCCGTTCAGCGCCGAGGCCGCCAGCAGCGCCAGCACGGCGCGTCCGCTGAGGCACCGGGCGCTCCCGTCGCGTCCTGCCAGCCGGAACAGCACCTCGGCGGCGGCAAAGCACAGGAACACGTCCACCGCCGGCTGGTAGAACAACAACGCGGCCAGCAGAACGGCCGCGGCGGCGGCAGGGCGTCGTTCCGCCAGCAGCGCCGACCACAGCGCCAGCACCACCGCCGCCGTCAGCGACAGCGAGTCGAACACATAGGTCATGTTCTGCAGGTAGAACGGGGTGGCGAACAGCAGGATCGCCGCCAGCACGATCCGCGCGGCGCCGAGCCCGGGCGAGGCGCGCGACAGCAACAGGCCGGACACGCCCATCAGCGCGATCGCCCCCAGCTGCGGCAGCGGCGAGATGTCGAGCATGCGGCCGCCAAACGACAACAGCACCATGAAGGCGGCGGTCAGCAGCCGCCCGTCAGCCGACCAAAGGTTGTAGCCGACCTGCACCCGGCCGAGATCGTCGAGCTCGAGATACCCGGTGGTCAGCACCCGGAAGTAGCAGCACAGGAAGAACGCGACGATCGCCCCGACGATCAGCCGCTCCCGCTGGCCGGCCTCGGTCACGACCCGCCCCGGCGGCATTCCGGCATCGGCTGCTTCAAGACAGCAAAGCCGGCGGGCCGGGCGGCTCGTAGTTCCAATGGCGGAATATTTCCGGATGGTGCCGGAGCCAGCCCAGCACCGGCGCGTCGGGCTCGGCGCGGGACGGAACGTGCGGGTGCCCCACGCGCAGGCTGTTCTGCACGGCGCGTCGCGATGAGCCGGACAGGGACAGGCCGAGCGAGCCGTGGATGCGCTCGATCTCCTGCATCGGCTGCTGTCGCAGCGCTTCGTAGCGGAGCTCGACGAACCGGTCCGCGGGCAGAAGCGCGCCGTCGCGTCGCACCATCGCCATCAGCCGGGGATACACCACCTGCACCAGTGCCGCCGCCTGCGCCTCCGCCGACGCAACCGGGCCCAGCGACAGCTCGCGGATCAGGGTCGCGAACATGCGCACGGAGGATGCGCAAACGTCGGCAGGCTGGCGGTGTATGTGGATGAAGCGTGCCTCCGGCCAGATCGCGCGCAGAAGCGGGATGCGGGCGCTGTTGGCGGGGTTGCGTATCAGCAGCGGCCGGTTGCCGGCGGCCCTGGTCATCTTGGCGCCAGCGCCGGAGCTCCGCCGCACCCACCCCATCGAGGAACACGCCGCGGTCGAACTCCGCCTGCAGCCGGTCGGGAAAGTAAAGGCCGTGGTTGCAGGACAGGGTGGACAGGTTGGCCATCGCTAGCTCGTCCTCCTGCGGCAGGTCGGGCCGGAGCGGCATGGCGTCGATCAGGCGCGTTTGGGGAAAGAACTGCTCCACGAACGGCCGCGCCAGCCGCGCCAGTCCCAGCGCTTCCGCCGGCAGCCCAACCGACATCGGCGACAGGATACCGAACGCGGCGGTGCGGCTGAGCAGGTTGGCGAGGTGGGTGGTGCCGCTGCGCCAGTGGCCGATCACGAACACCGGTGCCGGGCCCGGCTCGGGCCGCATCCGGTCCAGCATCGCCACCGCAGTCGCCTCGCCCAGGGTGAAGGGCGCCCGGAGCGCCGTCATCGCCAGCGCCGTCGCCACCACGTGCAGGCGCCCGGGGCGCACGCCGCCCTTCAGCAGCAGGCGAACCAGGGTGTCGGGTGCCGCACCGCACAAGGGATGGAACAAGCGGTGGGCACGCCCGTTGCCGCGCGATCCCAGCACCGGGAGCCAACGCGCCTGCGGTCGGGCAACAGCATCAACCCTGGCCTCGACACCCATGACCGTTCCGCCCCGACGGAACAGGATCGCCCGGAAAGACCCGGTGCCGCAACCAGCCCGCTCCGGCCCGGCCGGTTCAGCCCAGGTCCTTGGCGACCTCCGGACGGCGGAGCAGCGCGTCGATCTCCATCGCGTAGTCGAGCGCCGTGTCGGGCTGGAAGTGGATCTCCGGCACGCCGCGCAGCCGCACCGCCCGGCTCAGCTCAGAGCGCAGAAAGGGTGCGGCACGTCGCAGCGCCGGCAGCTTCTCGTCGATGTCGCTGCGGCCAAGCCGGGCGACGAACGCGGTGGCGTGCTTGAGGTCCGGGCTGATCCGCACCTCCGTGACGGTGACGTGCACCCCGGCCAGCTCCGGGTCACGGAACTCGACCCGGGTGAACAGGTCGGCCAGCACATGCCGGACCTCCTCGGCGACGCGCAGCTGTCGCTGCGACGGGCCAGCGGGACCCGAATGCTTCTTCCCCGAACGAGAAGGACCGGCAGGTTGCCCTGCCGGTCCTTTCGTTTCGACGCTTCTGCGCGGCTTCTGGCTCACGCCGGCACCAGCTCCATCTCGTAGCACTCGACCACGTCGCCCTCCTTGAGGTCGTTGTAGCCGGCGAACGACAGACCGCACTCGTAGCCGCGCGCCACTTCGCGAACGTCGTCCTTGAAGCGCTTGAGCTGGCTGAGCTCGCCCTGGTGCACCACCACGTTGTCGCGCAGCAACCGCACGCCGCAGCCGCGCTTGACCACGCCCTCGGTGATGTAGCAGCCCGCGACCATGCCGGTCTTGGTGATGTTGAACACCTTGCGGATCTCGGCGTAGCCCAGGAACTTCTCGCGGTGCTTGGGCGCGATCTTGCCGCGCACGAGCTGCTCGATGTCGTCCGACACCTGGTAGATGATCGAGTAGTAGCGGATGTCGACCCCGTCCCGCGTCGCCAGCTCGCGCGCCTGGCTGGTGGCACGCACGTTGAAGGCGACGATCACCGCGTCCGACGCGCGGGCCAACTGGATGTCGCTTTCGGTGATCTGGCCGACGCCTGCGATCAGCACCCGGACCTTGACCTCCTCGTGCTCCAGCTTGAGCACAGTCGCCGAGATCGCTTCCGCCGAGCCCTGCACGTCGGCCTTGATGACGACCGCGACTTCCTTCTGCGCGCCGGCCTGGATGCGGGCGAGCATCTGGTCCAGCGTGCCGCGGGCGGCTGTGATGCCGGCCGCCTGCTTCTCGCGGACCTTGCGCTGGCGGAACTCGGAGATCTCGCGGGCGCGGTTCTCGTTCTCCACCACCACGAACGGCTCGCCGGCACCTGGCACCGAGGACAAACCCAGCACCTCGACCGGCGACGACGGGCCGGCCAGCTTGATGGGGCGGTTCTTGTCGTCGAGCATCGCCCGCACCCGGCCCCATTCGGAGCCGGCGACGATGATATCGCCCTGGTTCAGCGTGCCCTTCTGCACCAGCACGGTGGCAACCGGGCCGCGGCCGCGGTCCAGCCTGCTCTCGATCACGCTGCCTTCGGCCGAACGCTCCGGATTGGCGCGCAGGTCGAGGATCTCGGCCTGCAGCAGGATTGCTTCCTCCAGCTTGTCCAGCCCGGTGCGCTTGGTGGCCGACACCTCCACGTCCTGGGTGTCGCCACCGAGCTCCTCCACCACGATGTCGTGCTGCAGCAGCTCCTGGCGCACCCGGTTCGGGTTGGCGCCCGGCTTGTCGCACTTGTTGATGGCGACGATAATCGGCGCTTCCGCCGCCTTGGCGTGGCGGATCGCCTCGATCGTCTGCGGCATCACGCCGTCGTCGGCCGCCACCACCAAGATCACCACGTCGGTCACCGAAGCACCGCGCGAGCGCATCGCGGTGAAGGCCTCGTGGCCCGGCGTGTCGATAAAGGTGATGTGCGCGCCGGCAGCGGTCTCGACCTGGTAGGCACCGATGTGCTGGGTGATGCCGCCCGCCTCGCCACCGGCCACGTCCGCCTTGCGCATCGCGTCGAGCAGGGAGGTCTTGCCGTGGTCGACATGGCCCATGATGGTCACCACGGGCGCACGCGGCAGCAGGTCAAGGTCCTCGTCGAGCTCGCCCTCGATGCCGAGCTCCACGTCGGATTCGGACACGCGACGTACGCGGTGGCCGAACTCCTGGATCACCAGCTCGGCGGTGTCCGCGTCGAGGATATGGGTGACGTTGGCCATCACCCCCATCTTCATCAGCGACTTGATGACTTCGCCGGTCCGGGTTGCCATGCGGTTGGCGAGCTCGGCCACGCTGATGGTCTCGGGCAGCACCACGTCGCGCACCACGCGCACCTGGTCGGAGCGCAGGCGCTCCAGCTCGGCCTGGCGACGCTCGCGGTCGCGCTGGCGGCGCACGGACGCCAGCGAACGGGTCTTGTCGTCGTCACCCTCGATCGCCGCCTGCACGTCCACGCGGCCGGTCATGCGTCGATCGCCGACCTTGCGCGGCGCCACCACTGGCACCTTGCGCGGCGGCAAGGCGGCGCCTGGGCGTCGCAGCGCCCCAGGACGGCGCTCGTCGTCCTCGGGACGCGTTGTGCGCAGCCGAAGCGTTTCCGCCGGCGCGGCGGCGGGTGCCGCACCCGGACGGGTGTTAACCACGGGAGCATGGCCGATGGCGCGCGACGCGATGGTGCGCAGTGGCTCGGGCGTCACGATGGTCACGCCGCCACGCGAGGGCTCGGCCGAGGGTGCTGCGACCGAAGCCGGCTGTGCGCCTTCCGCCTCGAGGCTCGCTTCCGTGTCCGCCGCGGCACGCCGGGCATCCTCCGCCTCGGCGCGCGCACGCGCCTGGTCGGCGACGCTCTGGCGCTCGGCCTCCTCGGCGGCGCGCTTGGCGTCCTCCTCGCGTCGGCGCGCTTCCTCGGCCGCCGACAGCACGGAGATCTTTTCCTGCTCGCGCCGGTCGGCCTCGCGACGCGCGGCCTCCTTCTGCTGCTCGTCCAGCACGCGCTGGCGCGTGGCGAGCTCCGACGCAGTCAGGGCACGGCCGGCACCGGCGGGACGGCCGGCCGGGCCGCCCGAACGCGCGGGGCCCGTGGCGGGAGACGCGCCCGGCGTCGGGGTGGGGCCGCGCTTCTTGCGCACCTCCACCTGCACCACCTTCGAACGGCCATGGCTGAAGCTCTGCCTGACAGACCCGGCATCGACCGTCCGTCCCACCTCGAGACGTGCCGCCGGCCTGAGCGACAAGCGCCCCTTGCCCTGATCCTGATCGCTACCTTCGCTCATGCACCCGCCTGTTCCAGCCCATCCGCCGCACCGGGGGGCGCATCGCCGCCACCCTTATCCGGTCGGATCGGGGCCGCCAGCCCGGCAAGCCCCGCAAATCGTCCACTTTCCGTCACCAAGCGATCGGCCAGGGCCCCTCGCGACAGCGCCGCATGCACTACATGGTCGCGTCCGAACGACGCGGCCAGCCTTGTTCCGGACATGACTGCCACGACCGGAAGCGTCCGGGCGCCGGACAGCAGCCTGGACCGCTCGTCCGGACTGTCGTCGACCGCCTGCACGATCACCGCCGCCCGTCCCTCGACGATCCACTCCCGGACCTTGGCGTAGCCGCACACCGCTTGTCCGGCACGGCGCCCGAGGCCGAGAAGATCGGCGATACGGCGGAGCAGTCCGTCCTGCAGCAGGAGGCCGAGATCCGCAGGGATCGTGACCTGGCCACGTGCGGCCCGGGCGAACGCTCCACGCGTCCGGGCGGTTTCTAGCACATCCTTATGCGCACTCAACCAGATTCCCCGTCCGGGCAGGCGTGCAGCCAGGTCCGGGGTCAGTATGCGGTCCGGCGACACCACGAAGCGGATCATCCGTTCCTTCGCCATCCGCTCGCGCGTGACCACGCAGCGCCGGAGCGGGCCGCGCTCCGGTTCGCAAGCCTCGTCATCCGCCTCGACGGGGAGGGCCGGTTCAGACGTGGGATGCCTCCCCGCCTTGCGCATCATCCGCTGCGCCGGATGCCGCGGCCGCGTCCTCGCCGCTGCCAGCCTCGCCACCGCCAGTCTCGCCGCCAGCCTCACCTTCGAACCAGTGCGCGCGGGCGGCCATGATGATCTCGTTGGCCGCTTCCTCGTCCATCGCTTCCGCGCCCAGGATCTCCACCAGCTCGTCGCCGGCAAGGTCGGCCAGCTCGTCCAGGGTGCGGACCTCCTTCTCGCCCAGCGCCACCAGCATCTGGTTGGAGAACACTTCCAGCGCGATCAGTTCGGCCGTGACGCCGAGCGATTGGTGCCGCTCCGCCAACTCGTCCTCGCGCCGGTTGAGGAAGCCTTCCGCGCGCCGGATCAGTTCCTCCGCCACCGTTTCGTCGAAGCCCTCGATCTCCGACAACTCCTCCAGCGGCACGAAGGCCAGCTCCTCCACCGTGTTGAAGCCTTCGGTCACCAGCAGGCCGGCGATCACGTCGTCCACGTCCAGCGCTTCCACGAAGGTGCCGGTGCGACGGCGGAACTCCTCCTGGCGGCGCTCGCTTTCCTCGGCTTCGGTCAGGATGTCGATGTCCCAGCGCGTCAGCTGCGAGGCGAGCCGCACGTTCTGGCCGCGCCTGCCGATGGCAAGCGACAGCTGTTCGTCCGGCACCACCACCTCGACGCGGCCCGCCTCCTCGTCCATCACCACCTTGGTCACCTCCGCCGGCGCCAGCGCGTTGACCACAAAGGTCGCCGCCTGCGGGCTCCACGGGATGATGTCGATCTTCTCGCCCTGCAGCTCGGCCACCACGGCCTGCACGCGCGAGCCGCGCATGCCGACGCAGGCGCCCACCGGATCGATCGAGCTGTCGCGCGAGATCACCGCCATCTTGGCGCGCGAGCCCGGATCGCGGCTCACCGCCTTGATCTCGATGATGCCGTCATAGATTTCCGGCACCTCCTGCGCGAACAGCTTGGCCAGGAATGCCGGATGGGTGCGGCTCAGGAAGATCTGCGGCCCGCGCGGCTCGTCGCGCACGTCGTAGATGTAGGCGCGCACCCGGTCGGAGTTGCGGAAGCTTTCGCGCGGGATCAGCTCGTCGCGGCGAAGCAACGCTTCCGCATGGCCGATCTCAACCATCAGGTTGCCGTACTCGGTGCGCTTCACCGTGCCGTTGACGATCTCGCCGACGCGGTCCTTGAACTCGTCGTATTGCCGCTTGCGCTCGTACTCGCGCACCCGCTGCACGATCACCTGCTTGGCGGTCTGCGCGGCAATGCGTCCGAAATCAATCGGCGGCAGCGGATCGACCAAGTGCTCGCCCACCTTGATCTCGGGCTTGAACTTGATCGCGATGTGGACCGGGATCTGGGTTTCCTCGTTCTCCACCACCTCCACCGCCTCGGTCCAGCGCGACAGCCGCACGTCGCCGGTGCGCCGGTCGATGGTGGCGCGTATGTCCTTCTCGTGGCCGTACTTGGCGCGGCCGGCCTTCTGGATGGCCTGCTCCATCGCTTCCAGCACTTCCTCGCGGTCGATCGATTTCTCGCGCGCGACCGCGTCGGCGACCAGGAGCAGCTCGGGACGGGAAACGGCGGTGTCCATGGCGATGACCTCTTGATGCTCGTCCGGAAACGATGGGCTAGTGCGGCTTGCGGCTCGGCTTATTGCTGTTGCCGGACACCTTGCCAGGAGACGCCTTGCCAGCAGGCACCTTGCCGGTCCGGTCGCCGCCGACCCTGGCGCCACCGATGCGGGCACCGGTCTGACGGCCGTCCGCCTGGCGCGCGACCGGCTTTTCCGGATGCAGCTTCGGCACCTGCGGCGCGTCGGGATCGTCCGCGTCGTGGGTGACGCCGGCCATCTGCGCCGACGCCTCGATCAGCGCGTCGGTCAGCACCAGCCGCGCCTTGCGTATCTCGGCCAGCGGCAGCGCCGCTTCCGAACCGTCATCGACCCGCAGGCGGCCGATCCCGTCCGCGGCGCCGAGCACGATGCCGGCGAAGCGCTTGCGCCCGTCGACGGGGATGTTGGTTTCCGCACGTGCCAGATGGCCGGAAAACCGGTTCCAGTCCTTTTCCCGCGTCAACGGCCGGTCGATCCCGGCCGAGCTGACCTCCAGGTTCCAGGCGCCGCGGATCGGGTCGTCCACATCCAGCACCGCGCCCACCGCGTGGCTGATCGCCTCGCAATCCTCGACCCCGATCAGGGAGCCGTCGGCGCGGTCGGCCATGATCTGCACCGTGGGCGTGGTGCTGCCGGTCACGGACACGCGCACCAGCTCGTAGCCCATGTCCACAAGGGCGGGGGCGACCATGGCGGCAATGCGCGCGTCCAGCCCGGTGAGCTGAAGAAGATCTGTGTCCAAAGCAGAAAAGGCGGCCCGTTAAGGCCACCCCCCGAAAAAAGCGGAAGATATGAGGTAAGGATGCGAACCTAGTCTCCCGCCCGCCCCTATGCAAGCAGCCGCCGTCGGCCGGCAGCGCGCAGGCGCCGCCCGGCCGGGCCGGCGTTCACTTCACCGCGCCCATGGTCAGGCCGCGGGCGATGTACTTGTGCACGACGATGCCGCCGATGATCACCGGCGCGCACACCAGCGTGGCGCTCGCCATCACCTTGGGCCACGGGATGACGTAGCCGCCGAGATAGGACAGCACGATGGTGGACGCGGTGCGGCTGTCAGGCGACGGCGTCAGGATGAACGCGTAAAGCAGGTCGTTCCAGGCGAAGATGCCGGACAGGATCGCCGACACCGCCAGCCCCGGCTTCACCAGCGGCAGCGCGATGCGCAGGAAGATGCCGAACCGGCTCAGCCCGTCGAGCTGGGCCGCCTCCTCCAGCGCCACCGGCACCGACGAGAACTGGTCAACCATCAGCCACACCACCAGCGGCACGATGAACACCTGGTACACCAGGATCAGCACCAGCAGATTGTTGATCAGGTGCAGCTTGGACGCGGTCAGGTAGAACGGGATCAGCACCACCACCGGCACCAGCATCCAGTTGGTGACGTACCAGAACCACACGTCCTTGCGGCCGCGGAAGCGGTAGCGCGCGATGCCGTAGGCGGCGGGGGCGCCCACCACCAGGCCCAGCAGCACCGCGCAGGACACCACGATCAGCGAGTTGAGCAGGGTCGCCAGCACGTTGGAGTCGTTGATCGCATCGGCATAGGCGGCAAGCGTCGGCCTCCAGATCCAGCGCGGCGGGATGGAGAACAGCTCCTGCTCGGTCTTCAGCGATCCCGCCACCATCCAGTAGATCGGGAACAGGATGACCACGAGCACGGCCACCATCGCCACCCCGTGCAGCGCGCGCAGCAGCGCCGGGCGGAAGCGGTCCATGGTCAGTCGATCTCCCGGTAGAACGCACGGATGTAGATGCGCGCCAGCAGGATCGACACGATCAGCATCAGGATCGACTCCGCCGAAGCCAGGCCGACGTCGAAGCCGCGGAACGCCATGCGCTCGATCTGCATGACCGCCGTCTCGGTCGCGGTGCCGGGGCCGCCGCGCTCGATCGAGTAGATCATGTCGAACTCCTTGATCGTGAACGCGGTCTGGAACACCAGCGCCGCGGTGATCCCGGGCCACATGAACGGCAGCTGGATGTCGCGGAAGCGCGGCCACCAGCGCTCCGTTTCCAGCATCGCCGCCTCGTCGATGTCCTTGGGCACCGTGGACAGCGCCGCCGACAGCACCAGCGCCACGAACGGCGTCCATTCCCACACCTGCACCACCATCACGGTGCCGAACGCCGCCGCCGGCCGGCCGAGCCAGTCGATGCCAGGCAGGCCGAGGGCGCGAATGAAGTAGTTGATGACGCCCAGCTGGTCGTTGAACATCAGCTGGGTCAGCAGGCCCACCACCGACGGCGTGACCGCGATCGGGATCACCAGGCAGATCTGCAACAGCCGGCGCAGCACCGGGAAGGCGTCGGAGTCCAACGCCAGCGCGATCATCATGCCGAACAGGAGCTCGATCGGCAGCGTCACCACGATCAGCACCAGGGTGCGCAGCACCGAGCCCAGGAAGTCGCTGGAGGTGAACGCGTGCACGTAGTTGCTGATGCCGCCGAACGAAGGCGGCGCCATGCCCATCACCCAGGTCTGCAACGAGGCGATCAGCGTGTAGATCGTCGGATACAGGCCGATCAGCAGCAGCACCACCACCGAGGGCGCAATGAAGAACCACGGCTCCAGCCGCTCGCGCCGCGACGGCGGGGCAGCCGGGAGGGGCGGCGCCCGTTCAATCACGGGTTCGCCCACCACCGCCTCGCTCGCCACGCTATCCCCTCCGCCCTACTTGTAGAGCGCCATCGCCTTCTGCGGGTCGTTGCTCTTGCCCCAGCAGTTCGATGTCTGCATGTAGCCGGTGAGGTCCTTGGCCATGCTGTCCAGGCCGGACTGCACCGCCACCTGCTTCAGCTCGATGCGCGAGCCCCAGTCCGACACGATGTCGGAGAACCGCGGGTAGCATTCGAGCTGCGGGCGCCAGTCCGGCACCACCGAGTTGCGCCAGGTTTCCACCATCGGCGCCAGGTTGGGATGGCTGCCCTGCACCGACGGGTCGGTGTCGGCGCCTTCGCGCGCCACCACGGCGCCGCCCTCGATCAGCGGCTTGGCCATCTCCTTCGACGTCAGCCACTGGATGAACAGGTAGGCCGCGTTCTGGTGCTTCTTGTTCACCTGCGCGCTGACCATGTACGAGAACCCGCCGAACGCGGCATAGGCGCCGTTCGGGCCCTTCGGCTCCGGCGCGATGCCGAGGTCGGACCCGAGTGCCGAGGTGCTCAGCGTCGGATAGAACGCCGACCATTCGGTGATCATCGCGGTGCGCTTCTGCGACAACATCTCGACCACCTGGCTGTGGTCGTCTGCGACGATGCCGTCGGGCATGTTGCCGAGCAGGCTTTGCCGGAAGGTGATGCCGGCGACCGATTGCGGGTCGTTCACCTTGACCGTCTTGGAGGCGATGTCGATGAACGCGCCGCCCCAGGGCCACAGGAAGCGCGCGAAGCCGTCCGCCGTCTGCGTTTCGCCGCGCGCGGATTGCAGCGCGTAGCCGTACACGCCCTTCGCCTTGTCGGTGAGCTTGGGCGCATAAGTCTGCGCCAGCTCGTCCCAGGTCTTCGGCGGCCCGTCGAAGCCGGCCGCCTTGAGCATCGACTTGTTGTAGTACAACAGGCCTGCATAGGAATCGAACGGCAGGCCGTACAGCTTGCCATCCACGGTGAAGCTCGCGAGCCAGACCGGGAAGAAGTCCTTCATGTCCAGCGCCGGGTCGGCCAGGGCAGCGTCGCCGGTGAAGTGGCTGAGCGGCAGCACCCAGCCCGGATCGGCGAAGTTCACCGGCCACACCACGTCGGACAGGATGGCGTCGAACTGCTGGCTGCTCGACACGAAGTTAAGCGTTTCCTCCTTGAGCGTGTCCTCGTAGGGGAAGATGTTCCAGTTGACGTGGATGCCGGTTTCCTTCTCGAACTGCGGCGTCAGCTGCTGCGCGATCTTGTAGCTGGGGCGGTCCAGCCCGACCACGGTGATCGAGGTTCCCTTGTAGGGAGCAGCCGCGTCCTTGAGCGACCAGGCCTCCGCGCGCGCGCTTCCGATGCAGGCCGCCGCGACCGCAGCGATACCCAGGCTCAAGCGTCCCATGTCCGATCTCTCCCCAAGGCGTGCCGCATCGGCGCAGGCGCGTCCGGATGAAACCGGAACGATCATTCCAGATCGACGCCGAATTGTTCTTCTTCTTCCAAGCGTGTATGGGGACGGAAACAACGTGTCAACGACAACCGTTGCGGCACGCCGGGGAGGATACGATGGCGGAAGTCGTGATCGAGCGGCTGCACAAGTCGTTTGGCGACCTTGGCGTGCTCAACGACATCTCGATGCAGGTGCGCCACGGCGAGTTCATGGTGTTCGTGGGCCCCTCGGGCTGCGGCAAGAGCACGCTGCTGCGCACCATCGCCGGGCTGGAGCGTCCCACCGCGGGCCGCATCTCCATCGGCGGCGAGGACGTCACGCGCTGGGCGCCGGCGCGTCGCGGCGTGTCCATGGTGTTCCAGTCCTACGCGCTTTATCCGCACATGACGGTGCGCGAAAACATCGCCTTCGGCCTGAAAGTAGCCAAGGTGCCGACGAGCGAGATCGACGGGCGAGTGCGCGAGGCCGCCGCGGTGCTGCAGATCGACCACCTGCTGGAGCGCCGTCCGAAGGCCCTGTCCGGCGGGCAACGCCAGCGCGTGGCGATCGGCCGTTCCATCGTGCGCCAGCCCAAGGCGTTCCTGTTCGACGAGCCGCTGTCCAACCTTGACGCCGAGCTGCGGGTGCAGATGCGCGTCGAGCTGGTCGGGCTGCACGAGCGCCTCGGCGCCACCATGATCTATGTCACCCATGACCAGATCGAGGCGATGACCATGGCCGACCGCATCGCGGTGCTGAACCGCGGGCAGGTCGAGCAGATCGGAGCACCGCTGGAGCTGTACCGGCAACCGCGCAACCTGTTCGTCGCCGGCTTCATCGGCAGCCCGCGCATGAACCTGTTCAAAACCAGCGTGGTCGACACCGGCCCGGACGGGGTGTCGGTGCGCCTGCCCGGAGGTGCCGCGATCCTGGTCCCGGTATCGGCCGACGGGGTCTCGGCCGGGGACACGCTGACGCTCGGCCTGCGCCCGGAGCACCTGGGCATCAACGAGGCGGCAGGAGGTGCTGCGGACGCCACCATGACCGGCCAGGCGCAGCTGGTGGAGCACCTCGGCGGCGAGATCCTGGCCCACGTGGTGCTGGACGACGGCACCCGCCTCGACGTCAAGACTCACGGCCACAGCGAGATACAACGTATGGCCGCAATCGCGGTCGGGGTGCGCGGCGAGTTGTGCTACCTGTTCGACGCCGCCGGCGACTGCCTGCCCGCCCTGCGGCCGCGGACCCTACCGGCATGAGCCTCCCGCCGACCCGCCCGCAGGTCAAAGGTGTCGGAGCAGCACCACCGCAATAACCCCCACCCCGGCCGCCAGCACGAACGGCGCGCCCGGGAACACCAGCGGGATCAGGCGGGTGGTGAAGGCATAGAACACGCCGGCGTTGACAGCGGCGCCACCACCGCGGCCAGCAGCATGTAGCCGCAGCCGAGCCCGAACACGGCAACCAGGATCACCGGAGACCAGGATCACCGGCCGCCGTTCGAACTGTCGCTCAGCTCGCCCAGGATGGAAGCGGCGAAGAACCGCATTGCGGCACAGGCGGCGATAAGCGAGCCGACCCAAAGGGCCGCCTGCTCCGGCCGCAGGTGCGCGAGCTGACGCACCAGCCCGGCACAATGGGGGGGCAATGATGCCGACGCCGAGGGCATCCAGGCCGAGCGTCACCAGCACGAACACGATAAAGCCACGGCGCTGCCGCGGCATCACGCGTGCAGGTGGGAGCAACAACCGTGTCTTCAGCCGCCATGTAAGATTCGTGAGGTCGCAAAGCCCTGCCGCTCGGGCCATGCTGGCGGCGTGCCCGTCCGATCGCCCCTGCTACGCTTCCTGGCCCTGTATGCGGCCTTGTTCGCGGCGTTCGGCGTCGCCTCGCCGTTCCTGCCCGGCCTGCTGAAGCAGGACGGCCTCGGGTCCGGGGCGATCGGCCTGGTGCTGGCGGGCGGAACCGCGATCCGGCTCCTGTCCGGCCCGCTTGGTGGCCGGCTCGCCGACCGCACTGGCCTGCCGTCCATCGTGCTGGGCGGGTTCACCGCCGCGTCCGCCGTGGTGGCCCTTGGCTACGCGCCAGCACGCGGGCTGCCGCTGCTGTTCGCGGTCAGCGTCGCGCACGCCGCCGTGCTGGCGCCGTTGACGCCGCTGGCCGACGCCCTGGCGCTCGGCTCCTCGCAGCAGCCGCCTCGGTTCCAGTACGGCTGGGTGCGCGCCGCCGGATCGGGAGCGTTCATCGTCGGCACCCTCGTGTCCGGGCAGATGGTGGGCCGGTCCGGGATCGGGATCATCGTCTGGCTCAACGCCGGGCTGCTCGCCGCCGCCGCCGTGCTGGCGCCCACGCTGCCGAACCGGGTCGCCGGGGCGAACACCGCCGCCGCGCCGCGGGAACGACGATCAACCGGCACGCTGCTGCGCATTCCGGTGTTCCGCCGGCTGATGCTGGTGGCGGCCCTGGTCGGCGGCAGCCACGCGCTGCACGACGGCTTCGCGGTGATCCGTTGGCGCTCGGCCGGCCTGACCGCGTTCGAGGCCAGCGTGCTGTGGGCGCTGTCGGTGGCGGCCGAGGTGGTGGTGTTCTCGTTCGGCGGCAGCTGGCTGCTTCGTCGGCTCGGTCCCGGTCGTGCGCTGGTGCTGTCCGGCGCGGCCGGGATCGTCCGCTGGAGCGTCATGGCGCTTTCCGCCCGCTTCTCGGTCATGGCGCTGTTGGAGCCGCTGCACGGCCTGACCTTCGCGCTGCTGCACCTGTCCTGCATGGAGGTGATCGGCCGGGTGGTGCCGGCCGAACTCGCCGCGACGGGCCAGGCGTTCTATGCCACCGTCGCCATGGGCGCGATTACCGCGGCGGTGACGCTGGCCTCGGGCCCGCTCTACGGCAGGTTCGGCGCAGCGGCGTTCTGGCCGATGGCGTTGATGTGCGCCTTGGCGATCCCGGCGGCGTCCGGCATTCGCTCCGCCACCGGGACGCAGGCGCGGGCAGCATGACGCGACGTGATCGACGGCCATGGATCAACCGCGGCACGTCCACGGATGCCGGGACCATGCCGATGGGACCGGGTTGCCTCGCCTGGCTCGGCATCCTGCTCACGATCGCAACCGCGGCGCGGGGAGCACCCGCCGGCCAGGAATTCCGGTGCCATCCTGTGGCCGCCTTGCACCATGCCGCGCCCCTCGTCATCCACGGGAATGACCCGCTGACCCGGAATCATCGGGACGACCTGCTTTGGGCCATCAACGCCAACAGGATGAACGCGGCCAGGTCCTTCATCCTGGCGGAGATCGGTTGCGGCGCCGGCTGCATCCGGTTGGCATCGATCGACGCACGCGGTGGCAACGTGCGCTGGTTGCCGGAAACGATCAGCAGTTGGCCGATGAAGATGCGCCAGCCGGTCCGCGCCCGGAACGACAGCCGTCTCGTGGTCATCTTTGGGCAGCTCGACGAACACGGATCCGCAGGACCCTTCTTCTTCCTCCTCGACGCCCGCGGCTTCCACCCGCTTCCGCGCGACCGCGTTTCCGCGCCCCAGTGAAGCATCCAGTCCCGGTGGTCCCGACGCCGCACGCCCGGCGCCGGATCAGCGTCGCGCCGTCCGCGCCTGCCCCGCCGCCAGCCGCCGTTCCGCCATGCGCGCCAGCCGCACGAACGGCAGCCCGAGCAGCAGGTAGGCGCCGCCGATCAGCAGCCCGGTGCCGAAATAGTCGTAGTACGTGGTGGACAGCCGCACATAGGCCTGGGTCAGCTCGGTCAGGGTGATCACGCTGACCAGCGAGCTGTCCTTCAACAACGAGATGAAATCGTTGGTCATCACCGGCACCACGAAGCGGAACGCCTGCGGCACCACCACGTGGCGCACCGCCTGGGCTTGCGTCATGTTCAGCGCCAGTGCCGCCTCCATCTGCCCGTGCGGCACCGATTGCAGCCCGGCGCGGTAGTTCTCGGCCTCGTAGGCGGCATAGTTCAGCCCCAGCGCCACCACCCCCGCCAGGAACGGATCGAGCCGCACGCCCAGCGACGGCAGCCGGTAGAAGATGAACAGGATCTGGATCAGCAGCGGGGTGCCGCGCACCACCTCGATGTAAAGGGT
>CAXSHC010000021.1:2100-19013 GCA_964236745.1 uncultured Acetobacteraceae bacterium | reverse complement strand
CAGCGTCGACGGCAACGTTCGGCAACCGGACCACGCTTTCAAAGGAGTAACGCGAATGAACACGTGTTTGCGCAGGTCGCTCGCCGCCACGCTGTTGCTGGCCCTAGCCGGCTGCGGAGCGGTGGGCGACATCGACACCGGGGCGATGCAGACCACCAACCGCGCGGTCGGAGCGCCGCTCAACGGGCCGGGCAACCCGCCCTCTCCGCATCCGTAGGGCCGCCCGGTCCGGAAGCGGGACCGGGGCGGCGGGTACGGAACGGCGGCGGGGCCGCGCGTCGTTACGGCTACTTGTTGGTGCGGCCCAGCTTGCCCGAGCCGACGCCGCCGCCGCTGTCGACGTCGTTCGACACGTCGCCTTCCACTGTGTTGTCGCCTTCAATGGTTTCCGGATCGTCGCCGGTGGCGGCGAAGGCGCCCTTGGACGCGCCGATTCCCGGGTTGCGCTCCAGGTCACTGGGTGGACGCGGGATGTCTGCGCCGAGGTCGTCCGGGCCTGCGGGCGGGGTCGTGGGATGCTTCGATGATGTCACGAACAAGCTCCTGTCGAGCCGCCCTGTCGATCGCGGCATCGCCGCAGGGTGGCGGGGTGTAACGCGTCAGGGCGCCGGAAGTGCCCGGGTCCGGCCGACGATGCCGCACGTCGCCGTGTGCGCAACGCAGGTAGGCCGCATCAAGGTGGGCCGCGTCAGGCTGGGCCGCGTCAGGCCAGCCGGAAGCGGAGCTCGCCCAGGCCTTCCAGGCTGGACACCACCTCGTCGCCGCTTCTCAGCCAGCGGCGCTGCTCCGGTGGCGCCTTTTCGCCGAGGATCACCCCCTGCGGCGTCCCGGTGAACAGGATGTCGCCCGGCTGGAGGGTCATGATGCCGGCGCAGAACGCGATCAGGGCACGGCAGTCGAAGATCATGTCCCGGGTGGTCCAGTCCTGCCTGAGCTCCCCGTTGACGCGCGTCTGCAGGCGCAAGGCGTTCGGGTCTGGAACGCGATCGCGTGTGACAAGCCAGGGCCCGATCGGCGCGAAGCCGTCGGAGGTCTTGCCGGCCAGGAACTGGGTGGTCGCCATCTGCATGCCGCGCGCGCTGAAATCGTGGCCGGTGGCGTAGCCGGCGACGAAGTCCAACGCCTCGGCCGGTCGCACGTCGTGGCACTGCCGTCCCATCAGCACCACCAGCTCGGTTTCGAAGTCGAACCGGTCATCGATCGCAGTGGGCAGGTGGATCGTGCCCTCGTGGTGGTTCAGCGCGTTGGTAAACTTGGAAAACAGCGGCGGCTGCCGGGGGATCGGCGTGCCGGTTTCCGCCGCGTGCTCGCGGTAGTTGAAACCGACGCAGATGATCTTGCCCGGACGGGTCACCAGCGGCGCGAAGCGAAGCTCGGCCGCCGGAACCAGGATCGCGCGGGCCGGGTCGCGCAGAACGGCGTCGCGCACGGCGCGGACCTGCGGCCCGAGCCCGTTCTGCAGCAGGTCATCGACGTCCAAGGGTGCCGGCAGCCCGCAGGCGCGCGCGGTGGCGCCGACGTCGAGCATCCCGTCCGGGGTTTCCAGGCCGAGGGCGTGGCCGTCCCGAAGGCGAAGGTTGGCGATCCTCGCCCCGAGGCTGGAGATGTCCTGGAAGTCCTGGTTGGGAAAGTCCTGGTCGGGGATGGGCATCGAAGTGATCCTGTTCCGGTCCCGCCGGGCTGCAACGCCGGCTACCCGCCGTTCGTTCGCCCCCGTTCGTCCCGCCGCGAAACCGGACGGGTCAAGGCCCCGGGACAGTTCCCGAGGCCTCGTCGCGTGTGTCCTACCAGCGGGTCCAGAGGCTGCGGTCGTTGTCGTAGACGAAGGTGATCGGCGTGGTGGGCGCGATGCCGGCTGGGGCGCCCAGCACCGTGGCGGTGGTGCCGGAGGTGGAGGTGCCGCCGTTCACGGTCAGCGCGGTGATGGCGCACTCGGAGGCGAGGTGGAAGGTTTGCTTGGGCCGCGGGTTGGCCGGCAGCACCTCCGTGAGGGTGGCGAGCGTGGTGGAGGTGGAAGCGCAGACCAGGATCTGGCCGCTGGTGTAGTCGGTGCCGGTGATCGTGGCGCCGGCGTTGGCGCCCACGGCGACGGGCGAGCTGTCGACGATGCCGCCGTTGGTCACCAATCCGCCCTTGCAGGTCAGGTTCAAGGTGCCCTGACCCATCACGCCCTGCGTGCCGCCGGAGCTGCCGAGGCGGCAGTCGTAGTCGGTCAGGCCGAGAAAGCTGCCGGTGGGGGACGCGGTGCTATGGAAGTCGATGGTGCCGGCATAGCCGGGGCCGACGCCGGGAACGGTCACGCCCGGCATGCCGAGCTCGAAGCCGGCGGCGAAGTACTGGCCGTAGGAGCCGTGGATGACGCTGTCATGGCCGGCATCGGCGTAGATAACGTTGTCCGTGGTGACGATGTTCTCGAAGTGCGGGTTGAAGCGGACGTCGGCGCCCGTATAGGTGTTCTGGAAGCAGCTGGTGCTGCGGTTGTTGCTGGTGTTGGGCGCGCACTCGTCGTTGGTGACCAGCACGTTGGGGCCTTGGGCGGAAAATCCGTAGTCAGAGCCTGCGACGGAAACGTTGCCAACGATGGAAGGTAGCCCGTCGTACACCCCGGACCCGTTGGCACCCTGGTTGAGAATCAGGCCGTAGGCGTTGAAGGTGGTGGCGCCGTTGCCCTGGTAGCCGGCGCCGGGTGCTGTGATGGTGTCGCCGTTGACGTTCACCCAGTCCACGCCGTCCAGCCACTCGCCGTACCAGTTCGTGCCGGCAACGTTGTTGTTGGAGTAATAAAAGTTGCCCTGGCTGAACACGGTGCCGATGTTGGCCACGTGCACGTTGGCGATCGAGGCGCCGCCGGAAGCCGCATGGACCGACAGCGAGCCGTTCACCTGGCCGACACCAGACAACCAGGTGATGCCGGTCGCCACCTCGACCCAGAACGGGCGCTCCAGCCAGACCGCCTGGATCGCGCGTCCGCTGATGTCGAAGAAGGCGCTGCCGCCGTAGGAGGTGCAGTCCTGGCAGATGATGTTGCCGTGGCCGGTGCCGCCGCCGGGGGAGTCGCTGACGATCTGGAAGCCGGCGGTCTTGGACTGGCGCAGGTCGACCGCGATCGCGCGGTTGATGTAGAGGAAGTCGGGATCGGTGAAGCGCAGGCCGACGGCCCAGGCCTGGGTGCCGCCGCTCCAGCCGGCGCGGTTGGTGAACGCGACGTCCTCGATCACCTGGGTTGGCGCCACGTTGGACAGCACCAGCGGGATCGCCTTGATGTTGAGCGCAACACCACTGTTGCTCGCACCCGAATAGGCGGTGGAGAACTTGATCCCCTTGATGAACAGCGCCTGGCCCGAATAGGTGCTGCCGCTGTGCACGATGTCGTTGCCGTTGGCGTTGGGCGCGAAGGTGACGTCGAGCCCGTCGCCGGCGGAGGTCCACACCAGCTCGGTGTGCGAGGTGCCTTCGCCGACAAGGGCGAAGCCGGAGTTGGTCAGCATGTTGGCGGTGAGCGTCGCGCTGAGCATGCAGGCGCCCGACGGCACCACGATGCGCACGCTGCCGTTCCTGTTGACGCCGACGCCGACGATGCCGGCGAACTGCGTGGCGCTGCCGCCGACCGGCAGCTGGCCGGTGGCGATCGCGATCGCCGCCTTGAAGGCGGCGGTGTCGTCGGTGCTGCCGTCGCACTTGGCGCCGTAGTCGCGCACATTCAGGCTTTCCGAGAAGCGCGCTGCGAGCGAGCGCGACGCGAGCGCCAGGGACGGCAGCGGCGCCGCGGCGGCGAGCTGCGACGCCGGCAAGGCGGCGGCGGCCTGCGAGGCGATGGAGGAAAGGCTGGTGCCGCCGACGGTGGCGGCGCCGTTGAGGCTTTGTATGCTGAGGTTGCGCGCGGACACGTCGCCCGCGCGGTTGAAGACCGGCTGGGCCCTGGCAGCATTCGGTAGCACGGCGGTTGTCATCGAAACGACTGCAAGCATGATTGGCAAACGCGTCATGGGATCTCCACTCTGACGACCGGGCTTGACCGGTTGTGGCTCCATGATACTTTGGCTCAATACGCATACGAAAAGAATTGCGCGCCGCGTGCCGTTTGTCGCGGATGCTGCTGCCTTGTGGCACGATGTGAAACGCGGTATCGGCGCCTAGGACAACGCGTTGCGGGCGCCGGCATGGCGATGCAGAAGGTCGAGCAGGCGGTCGAGGATCGCCGGACGCGACACCACGAAGTTGCCGCGCCCGTCCACGCCGCCCGCGTCGTGGTCCGGGGTGCGGTCCTGCACCTCGTCCGCACGGTTGAACAGCATCTCCGAGCTGCCTTCCAGGGCGGCGGGCGCGTCGTAGATGTGCAGGTCGGCGCGGTGCTCGAGGTTCCAGCGGCTCGACAACACCAGCCCGGGGGTGTTGCAGATCCAGCGGTACTTCGCCAGCGCCGCTCCCAGCGGGGCGACGAAGCAGTCGGCGCGCGAGCACCACACCACGCTGCACAGCGCCGAACGGTTGACGATGTCGACCACCGTCACGCCCGCGTCCCGTCCCGCCGCCACGATCGCCGCCGCCAGGGCGAACTCCTGGGCGAGATCGCCGTCGTCAGGAACCTCGTGCCGCACGGCGCCGCCGCGGTCGTGCTGGTCGTTCAGGCCGTCCACCACCATTGTGCAGTTCGGGATGCTGCGGCCGAGACGGCCGAGAAGCTCGGCCGCAAAGCCTGCCATATCGTCCAGGGTGCGGTTGCCGACCCGTATCCCGAACACGATCACCGGGCCGGCCGCGCGCGCCGCGTCCGCCGCGAGGCGGTCGTCCTGGAGCGACGGTGCGTCGTTGCCGGCCGCCACCACCGCCGGGCCGAGCTCGGCCGGGATGCTGATCGCGTTGTAGCGGATCACGCGCTGGTTGGACCGGTAGAAGGCGGGGATGTGGGCGTCGAAGCCGTGCGCGTGGCGGGTGATGCGGCCGTCCAGCATCGGGAAGATGCGCTCCTCCGGGCCGAAAAAGGCCTGGATGACTTCCTTGCTGAACATCTGCAGCTGCGGCAGGCGGGCGGGTTCGGAGCGCCCGGCGTGCCGAAGCAGAAAGGCGAGCCCGGCCAGGTCCTGCCAGACGTAGTGGCCGATATGGATCGCGTTGGCGCCGAAGAAGTGCTGCACCGCCGGATCGGGGGCCAGGGAAGCGCCCGCGGCAAGGGCTTCGTGGTGCACCAGGAGGTGGCCCAGCAGGACGGCCCGTCCCTTGGCGAAATGCTTGCCGCAGGCGGCGGCGAGTTCGGGCGTGCGCGCCACCAGCAGGTCGGCGGTCGGGAAGTAGAGCGCCTGGTTGTAGAAGTAGGTGCCGGTGCAGACGACGTGGAACACCAGGCCGGTATCTTGCTGCCGGAACCGGTAGCTGAAGCAGTGCTGGTCGAGCAGAAGCGCGAAGCCGTCGTTTTCCACCGCCGTGCCGTCAACGGGCGACGGCCACACCATCCGGTTCTCGCGCAACAGCCGGTCCATCTCGGCATGAAGGCTATGCCCCACGGCGCGGCTTGCCGCCTGTGCGTCCAGCGCGAGCACGCCGCGCGTGGCCGGCACCACGTAGGCGAGGCCCGGCGGCGGCGGCGCGTCCAGGGTCCAGACCCGGGTGTCGCCGGCATCACCGTTCCGCTGCAGGTGCAGCGGCAGCAGCGCGCCAAGGTCCGCCAGCGGCAGCCGGGCCACCCCGTCCTCCGGCAGCGGCTGTTCCGGCATTCCGAGAACCAGGCCGTTCCAGAGCGCCGACAGCAGCGGACCGGCCAGGCGCGCCAGGTGGTCCTGCCAGTGCGTCGGCAGCAGGGAGATGGCGTGGCTCATCAGCCTGCCGTCCAGGTCGATGAACCAAGTCGCCCGGCGTCCGTCCCGGTGACGCAGGATCACCGCCAGGAGCGGCGTGAACGCGGCCTCGACGGACGCGACTTCCCAGCCCGGAAGCAGCTCCGCCAGCGCCTCCCCGGCCATCAGCGGCACCATCTCGCCGGGGTTGCCGACCAGATTGCCGTTGGTGTCGGAAACCGGCGTGAACAGGAGCGGCGGGATCTCCTGCAGGCTGTGCCGCAGCAGGAGCGGGTCGGGCAGCAGGGGAACCAGGGGATCGGCATCAAGCAGCGCGTCGAGCTCGCGCTGCACCGCGGGCGGCAGGGCGAGCCACGCGCGCACCGCGTCCGGCACGGCGACCCGGATCGGCCTGCCGGGGGCATGCTTCAGCCACAGCCCGATCCCCTGCAGGCGAGCGGCGAACTCACGGCGCTCCGACCCGGACCGGGCCTGCGGCGGGGCGCAAAGCAGGCCGTTGTTGTCGACATGCCAGCAGGCGACGCTGTTGTCCTCGTGACGCAGCACCAGCACCCAGACCGGATCGAGCAGGGTGAACAACGCTTCGGCCTGCCAGCCCGGATTGAAGCTGCGCACCGGGTCGCTGCCGCTCATCATCGGCACCGAGGCGCGGCCGGGCAGGAGCAGGCGCATCCCGTCCGGATGCTGCTGGACCGGGCGGTCGATCAGGAAAGGCAGGGTGTGCAGCGTTCCAAGCCCTTCCTGTCCGCCCAACCGGGCGTTATCAGGCGCAGGTTGGCATGGGGCAGGATCGCCCACAACACGGGGTGGGGCCGGGCGGGACAGCCGGCCGTCGACCGCGTCCGGAACGCGGCGCGGAAGGTGAGCGGCTGCAAAGGATCAAGGCCAGGGCGCTGCCCTGGACCCGCTCAAGGCCTGGCCTTGAGAATCCGGTTTTGGGTCAGCTTAGGGTCAGGCCGTAGCGTACGAAACCGCCTTTGCCTTCGCCCAGGCGGGTGACCGCGGGTTGGGCGGCCAGATGGCGGGCGGTTTCGGCGTTGCCGTCGAAGCCGAGCAGGACGGGGGTGGCGAAGGAACGGAAGCGCCAGACCGGCGGCGGCACGGGCGCCACCTGCCGGTGCTGGAGGACATAGCGCACGATCACGTCCCGGTTTAGATCCGGGGCCTGAAGCACGAGGTGCCCGCCGCCGGTGCCGGGAAAGCCGCCGCCGCCGTCGGCGCGGTAGTTGTTGGTCACCACCAGGAAGCTGTCCGCCGGTGTCACCGCCCTGCCCTCGTGCAACAGCGAAACGATCCGCCGGGCGTCGGCCCGCACCAGCCGGCCCTTGTTGTCGTAGCGACGCGGCTGCGACAGGTCGATCTCGTACGACAGGCCTGCGATGGTGTCGAACAGGTAGCTGGCGGCACGCGGGGCGACCAGTGGCTGCGGGGTGCCGAGCGTCGGCTCGATTCGGTTGAAGATCGCGCAGGATCGTTCCAGCCATTCGCGCAGTTCCGTGCCGTCCAGCTTCACCACGCAAACCGTGTTGGCGAACATGTAAAGGTTGGCGACCGCCTTCATGTCCAGGGGGCCTGCGGGAATGTCCACGAACGAATCCGGGCCGGCGCCGCCCGCCTTGAACGGGGAGGCGGCCGACAGGAGCGGCAGGTGCGCGTGCGGCGTGGCAGCGAGCAGGGGGCGCGCGTACCAGAGCTGCGCGTCGTTCACCAGGGTCAGCGCGGCGTCATTGCCGAGCAGGGAGAAATAGGTGTTGATCGGCACCGCGGTGCTGCCCACCGGCTGTTCCATCCAGCGCAGCGTCGCCTGGTGCTCGGGTGCTGCGGCGGCGAGCACCGACGCGTCGGCGGCCACCAGCGGCACCGCGTCCCGCCCTTCGCGGCGGCAGATCGGCAGCGCCTCGACATGGAACGAGTCGACCTGCCACGATCCGTCGACGCCGCGCCGCAGCAGCAGGTCGACCAGGCCGAGATGGCTGCCCCAGTACCCGGGCATCACCGCCGGGATGCCGCCAAGCGTGCCGCGCACGGCATCCACGCCGGGAAGGCCGTCGTAGTCCGGGCCGGGGAACACGCGGTGCGCATGGCCGCACAGGATCACGTCGATCCCGGGCACGGCGGCGAGGTGCAGCGACGCGTTCTCCTCGCCGCCGCTGCGCGGTTGCGCCGAGATCCCGGAATGGCACAGCGCCACCAGGAGGTCGCAGCGCGCACGCAGGGCCGGAACGTGGCGGCACGCGGCGTCGACGATGTCGAGGGTGGTCGCGTGGCCGTCCAGGCGCGCCTTGTCCCAGATCGTGATCTGCGGCGTCACCAGCCCGATCACGCCGATGCGCAAGGGGTGCGAGGCACCGGCCTCGTCCGTCACGATGCGCTCCAGCACCACGACCGGCGGCAGCAGCGTGCCGTCCGGGGTCTCGATGTTGGCGCACACGAACGGGAAGCGCGCCTCGTGCAGCGCGCGATGCAGGAAGTCGAGCCCGTAGTTGAACTCGTGGTTGCCCACGGTGGCGGCGTCGTAGCCGAGACCGTTCATCGCCCGGAGCATCGGGTGGCCGTCCTGGTCGGTCAGCTTGCCCGACAACGCCATGTAGTCGCCGAGCGGGTTGCCCTGGATGATGTCGCCGTTGTCGAACAGCAGCGTGTTCGCGGCTTCCGCGCGTGCCTGCGCAATCAGCGTCGCCACCTTGGCGAGCCCCACCGTGTCGTCCTGCCGTCCGTGGTAGTAGTCGTAGTCGTAGACGAACATGTGCAGGTCTGAGGTTTCGAGCAGACGCAGCTTCACGAAGGTCGTGGCGACCGTCATGGCCGGAGATGCCGTGTCATGCCGCTTCCGTCAGATCGCCGCCTCCGCGAAGATGCGCGTGGCGTCGCCGTTCCAGGCGGTCCGGTAGCGCGACAGCCAGTGCTCGGCCTGGGTCGGGGCGCCGGCCACGATCGGCCGCAGCGGGTCGAGATGGCGACGCTCGTCGCGGTTCTGCCCGTCGAGCCGGGCGCGCGCAGCAAGGCCGTCCTCGGCGATCGACACGAGGCGCGCGGCCAGGCTTCGCACGATGCCGGCAGATGCGCCGTCGGTGCGCTCCGGCCAGGGCGCGTCCAGGCCCTGCGCCGGCACCGCGGCGCGTAGCGTGGCATACGCGTCCCATGGCTGCTCGCGCACCAGCGCGTCGGCAGCCGACAACGCCGCATTGTCATAAAGCAGGCCGGTCCAGAACGCCGACTGCGCCACCATCATCGCGATCGACCCGGCATCCGCGCCGCGCATTTCCAGGAAGCGCTTGATCCGCACGTCGGTGAACACCGTGGTGAGGTGATCGTCGAAGTCGCCCAGCGTCGGGCGCAGGTGCTCAAGCCCGGGTTGCCGGCCCTGCATCCAGGCGCGGAACGAGCCGCCAGCCACGTCGATCATGGTGCCGTCGCGGTTGACGAAGTACATCGGCACGTCGAGCGCCCACTCGACATAGCGCCCGAAGCCGAAGCCGGGCTCGAAAAAGGCGGGCGGCATGCCGGAACGAGCGTTGTCGGTGTCGGTCCAGACCCGGGCGCGGGTGGACAGAAGCCCGTTCGGGCGGCCCTCCTCGAACGGCGAGTTGGCGAACAAGGCGGTCGCCACCGGCTGCAGCGCCAGCGACACGCGCAGCTTGGCGAGCATGTCGGCCTCGGAACCGTAGTCGAGGTTCACCTGCACCGTGCAGGTGCGCAGCATCATGTCCAGGCCGTATTGCCCGACCAGCGGCATGTAGCGGCGCATGATGGCGTAACGGCTTTTCGGCATGAACGGCATGTCGGCGCGCGTCGCGGTGGGATGGAAGCCGAGCGGCGCGAAGCCGAGCCCGAGCGCTTCCGCGTGTGGACGCAGCTGGGTGGCGTGCGCCCGCAGCTCGGCCTCGGTGTCGTGCAGGCTCGGCAGTGGTGCCCCAGACAGCTCGAACTGGCCGGCGGGCTCGAGCGACAAGGAGCCGCCCTTGTTCGGCCCCTGCCCTTTCAGCCCGATCAGCTGGTCGTTGTCGGTGATCGGCTCCCAGGACGCGGGATCGGCGGCGTAGGCGGCGAGCAGGTCGGCGATGCCGCGCGGCTGGTAGGCGGGCGGCGCCCACGCTTCCCCGCCGGCGGCACCGGGCAGGCGGAAGCCGAACTTCTCGTGCTCGGTGCCGATCCGCCACGCGTCGCGCGGCTTGGCACCCGACGCGAGATGCGCCGCAAGCTGTTCCGCCGACTGGATCGGGGTGTCGTCTTGGTCGCCGGGGTTCGACATCGAGCGCGCACGCATCCTGGAAGGCGGCACCGCCTGGGCGGGCCGCCGGTTGTCCGGCAGTGTCTATGCCGCCGCCACCGGTCCGGGGCAACCTCGGGCGTCAGCCGAGGAGGGATGCAAGCCCGGCAAGGGCGGCGGTTTCGGCGCGCAGGATCAGCGGGCCCAGGGTGGCCGCGACCACGAACGGGCGGCTGCGCAGCAGGGCTCGCTCGGCGGGCGAGAAGCCGCCTTCGGGCCCGACCAGCAGGCCGGGCTGGAATCCGGACGGCGTCGCGGGGGTGCGGGCGCGCCAGGCGGCGAGGCTGCCGGCGGCGTCCTCCGGCGTTGCCCGCTCCAGCGCCACCAGCAGCGGCCGGTCGGGCTCCCATGCGCCCAGCAGGTCGGGCAGCCGGACCGGCTCGGTGATCGCCGGCACGCTCAGCCGCTCGCATTGTTCCGCCGCCTCGGTGGCGATGACGGCCCAGCGCGCGGCGTTGATCCGGGACGCGTTGGTGCGTTCGGTGGTGACGGGTTGCAGCTCGGCCACGCCGAGCTCGGTCGCCATGCGCACCACCAGATCGGTGGCGTCGCGCTTGAGCGGCGCGAACAACAGGGTCGGCCCGAATTCGGGCGCGGGCGGGCGCAGCTGCCGGCCGAGGCGGAAATGGCCGCGCTCCTTGCGCAGCGCCTCGATGGTGGCGCTCCATTCGCCGTCCCGGGCGTTGAACAGGCGCACGAGGTCGCCCGGCTGCCGACGCAGCACGGTGCCGAGATAATGCGCCTGGGCTTCCGTCATCGGCAGCACCGCGCCTGGTGACAAGGATTGGGCGTGAAGTCTGGGCAGGTCCTGCATCGCGGCTCCGTTGACCAGGGGACGGAGCGGCCATAGCAGGAGTTCATGGCCCATACCGATATCGTCGCCACCGGCTGGATCCGGCATCTGCCGGAAGCGATGCGGCCGTTCGCACTGCTGGCGCGGCTGGACCGGCCAATCGGCACCTGGCTGCTGTTCCTGCCGGGTGCGTGGGGCATCCTGCTGCCTGGCGGCTTGCCGGCGTGGCAAAGGCTGCGGCTCGTGGCGCTGTTCGCGGTCGGCAGCGTGGTGATGCGGTCGGCGGGCTGCGTGGTCAACGACATGTGGGACCGCGACCTGGACCGGCAGGTAGCGCGCACGCGGGGCCGGCCGCTGGCGTCGGGGGCACTGCGCATGCGTCAGGCGGCATGGTTCCTCGGCGTGCTGCTGCTGCTCGGGCTGGGAGTGCTGTTGTCGCTGAACCGGCTGTGCTGGGTGCTGGGTGCCGGGTCGCTGCTGCTGGTGGGGCTGTATCCGCTGGCCAAGCGGGTGACGTGGTGGCCGCAGCTGGTGATGGGCTTCACCTTCGGCTTCGGGGCGCCGATGGGCTACGCCGCCGCGACCGGGCGGATCGACGGGACCCTGCTGTCGCTTTACGCAAGCGCGATCTTTTGGGATCTCGGCTTCGACACCGTTTACGGGTTCCAGGACATGGAGGACGACGCCCTGGTGGGGGTGAAGTCGACCTCCCGGCTGGTGGCGGCGCGCCCGCGCCGGTTCGTCGCCGGGTGTTACGTCCTGATGCTGGGAGCGCTGGCACTGGCGGGGCACTTGGCCGGGGTCGGGCCGTGGTTCTGGTTGGCGCTGTTCTTGCCGGTGGTCCTGCTCGGGCTGCAGGTGCGGGCGCTGGAGATCGACCGTCCGGCGACGTGCCTGCGCTTGTTCCGCGCCAACCGGGAGGTGGGGCTGGCGGTGGCGGTGGCGCTGCTGGCGGGGCTGTGGCGATAAGGGCGTCAGTGCGAGGCAACCGGTTTGACGCGACCGGACTTAGCGATCCCATGGAAGACACGGCCTTGTTGTTCGTCGAAACCGCGTTGTCGGCGCTGGAGCGTGCGCTGCACGAGCGGGGATCGGAGCTGCGCAACGTTCAGCTGGCGACGCTGTCGCCGGACGGGGCGCCCGGACTGCGCACGGTGGTGCTGCGCGGCTTCGAGCGGATGCCGGCCGGCCTGGAGGTGCACACGGACGCGCGGGCGGGCAAGGCACGCGATATTGCCGGCGATGGAAGGGTCAGCCTGCTGGCGTGGTCGGCGGAGGAACAATTGCAGCTGCGCTTCGACGGTGTCGCGCGGCTGCACCGAGCGGACGAGGTGGCGCGCAAACGCTGGGACGCCTTGTCGCCCAACGCCCGCAACGCCTACGGGCTGCGCAGCGATCCGGGCCGGCGGATCGAGGATCCCGACAACCGCTCGCATCTGCCGGAACACGAGCAGTTCCAGCGATTCGCGGTGATCCTGGTGTCGCCTGCCAGCGTGGACGTGTTGCGGCTCGGTCCCGAAGGCGCGCAAACGCGGGCCGCTGGTCGCTTCACCGGGCAGAACCTTTCCGCCGACTGGATCGGGCCATAAGAGAATCCCGACCGGCCACGTGATTGATCCCCGAAGTGGCGACCTTCGGCCGCCTGGGTCCCATCGGCACAACTGTGTGCAGCGCCGGTTCTGGCTCATGCCGATTTGCCGCCGATCAACGCGGCGAGTCACAGCAGCGGCCCGATACGCTGATCACGTTGTCAGCCTAGGACGGCAGCAGCTCCCAGTCCGCCGCCTTGCCCATCGGCCCGACCGGCAGCAAGGGTCCGAAGCTGTAGGCGCGTGGACGTTCCGGAACGCACAGGCACCGGTCGGCAAGAGCGTTGAGCGAAGCATGCAGCGCGCCCGCATCCGCGCCGGCCTGCCGAGGAACGACGAACGCCTTCAGCCGCACGCCCTCGGATGGGTGCATCATCCGCACCGCGGCATCGGCGACACTGTCGTGCCCACGCAGCACCTCGCACACGCGGGCCGGGAACACGTTGATGCCGCCGACCTGCACCGCTCCGTCTTGCCGGCCGCGGACGCGGACGCGGTAGCGGCGCTGGTCCAGCCGTTACAGCTGGTCCAGAGCGTCAGCGGCGACGAGCGCGCCACCTGCAGCGGGTAGGCGCAGCACCTGTCCGTCTTCCACGCCCCGCTGCCATTGCGGCAGCAGCGTGTGGGAGGCGAGTGGATCGTCCCGCCAGCCAAGACCCGGGGTTTCGGAGGAACCGTGGATCTGCAGCAGGCGCCCCAGCCCTGCCGAGCGCAACGCCGTTGCGGTTTCCACCGGGCAGGGCGCCGTGGAGGTCACGCCGGACGGCCATCCCGACGGCGCGGCGCGTGCCGTCGCGGCCCAGAACGCGGAGTGGCCGACCACGATGTTGCGCGGGCAGCGCCTGGGAAGCCGGCCGGGAAACGGTGTCCGCGCCGCACCCGCGGGACGCCGCGATGCGAACGTCCGGTCCGTCAGAACCGCGGCAGAGCTGTCCGGCGCAGGCGCAAGGCGTTGCCGAGCACGAACAGGCTGGACAAGGCCATCGCGGCGGCGGCCAGCATCGGCGACAAGGCGAGACCGGTGACGGGATACAGCGCGCCGGCGGCAACCGGGATCAGCAGGACGTTGTAGCCGAACGCCCAGAACAGGTTCTGCCGGATGTTGCGCATGATCGCGCGCGACAGGTGCAGCGCCGCGAGGAGTGCTGCCGGGTCGCCGTGCACCAGCACCACGTCGGCAGTCTCGATGGCGACGTCGGTGCCGGTGCCCATGGCGATGCCGATGTCGGCGGCGGCCAGCACCGGGGCGTCGTTCACGCCGTCGCCGACGAACGCCGTCGTGGCGCCGGGGCGAAGCGCGCGCAGGGCGTCCGGCTTGTCGGCGGGGAGCAGGCCCGCCCGCACGGTGCGTATGCCGAGGCGTGCGGCGACCGTGTCGGCGGTGCGCGGGTCGTCGCCGGTCAGCATGGCGACCTCGAGCCCGCGCGCCTGCAGGGCCGCGACCGTGGCGGCGGCGTCGGGACGAAGCGCGTCGGCCACGGGAAGCAGGGCGGACACCTGGCCGTCCACCGACACCAGCACCGGCGAGCCGCCTTCCCCGGCCACCTTGCGGATCGCCGGCTCGAACGGGGACGGGTCGAGGCCGAGCGCCTGCATCAGCCGCGGCGCGCCGACCGCGACCGCGTGGGAGCCGACCACGCCGACCACGCCCAGGCCAGGGCGCGACTCGAACCGCTGCACCGGTGGCAGGAGAAGGCCGCGCGCGCTGGCAGCGTCGGTGATGGCACGCGCCAGCGGGTGCTCGGAATGGGTTTCCAGGGCGGCGGCGAGGCCGAGCAGGGTGGGCTCGTCGAGGGGCGCGCGCTCGGACAGCACGGTGGGGCCAAGGGTCGGACGGCCGAGGGTCAGGGTGCCGGTCTTGTCCAGCGCCACGATCGTGGCCTCGGCCAGGCGTTGCATCGCCAGCGGGCGACGGAACAGCACGCCGAGGCCGGCGGCGCGCGCGGTACCGACGGTGATCGAGACCGGTGTCGCCAGGCCCATGGCGCAGGGGCAGGCAACGATCAGCACCGACACCGCGAAGCCGAGCGCCGCGCCGATGCCGGCACCGGCCAGCAGCCAGCCGGCGAAGGTGAGTGTCGCGCAGGCGATGATCGCCGGCACAAACCATTGCGTCACCTGGTCGAGCAGGGCCTGGATCGGCAGGCGCCCGGCCTGCGCTTCCTCCACCGTGCGGACGATCCCGGCCAGAACCGTGGCCTCCCCGACCGCGGTGGCACGGACCGTCAGGCTGCCTTCCCCGTTGACTGTGCCGCCGACCACCGGGTCGCCCGGCGTGCGGGATACGGGCATCGGCTCGCCGGTGAGCATGGACTGGTCGACGTGCGAGGCACCCGCCACGACCGTCCCGTCGGCGGGCAGGCGCTCGCCCGGTCGGACCAGGATCAGGTCGCCAAGCAGCAGGGAGCCGACCGGGAGCTCCTGCTCGATGCCGTCCCGGGTGACGCGCGCGGTGCGCGGCTGCAGGCGGAGCAGGGCGCGCACCGCGTCGCCGGCGCGGCCACGCGCGCGGGCCTCCAGGCTGCGACCGAGCAGGATCAGGGACACGATGACGGCGGTGGCCTCGAAATAAAGCGGGCTGGCCGGGGCGTGGGGAAACAGCAGCCGGCGCAGCACCACGACGGTGGAGAAGGCCCAGGCGGCGCCGGTGCCGATCAACACGAGCGCGTCCATGTCGGGGGCCAGCCGGCGCAGGGTGCGCAGGCCGCCACGGACAAAATGCCGGCCCGGGCCGAACAGCACGGCGGTGGCCAGCACGAACGACACGAGGGCGATCGGGAGCCCGTCCCGCAGACCGACCAGGGGGCCGATCATTGCCAGCAGCACCAGCGGCACGGTGAGCAGGACAGACAGGAGGAGGTCGCGCCGCAGTGCCGCGGTGGCCCGGTCCGGCGGATCGGAACCGGCCGGATCCGGGCTCGATGCGTCCAGGCCGGCTGCGCCGAGGTGGGGGCCGGCCGCGCCGGGATGGGATGTCTCCGAGTCCGGCACCCCGGCATCGTCCGGGAGCGGCCGCGGCGTAAAGCCGGTCGCGCGGACCGCGTCGTCGATCGCGGTTGCAGTGGTCGCGCCGCCTGCGCCGCGCAGCCGGGCGGCAAGGCGGACGGTGAGACGGCCCATGGCGAGGTTGACGGACGCGTCGCGGACGCCCGGCACCGCGGCGACCGCCGTCTCGATGCGGCGCACGCAGGAAGCGCAGTGCATGCCCTCGACCGCGAGGCGCAGGGTTTCATCGCGCACGGTGAAGCCGGTGGCGGCGAGCGAGTCGGCCACGGCGGCGGCCAGGCCGGGCGGCGGGGTTGGCGCGACCCGTGCCTCGGCGTGGCCGGACAGGAGGTCGACCACGGCGGACGAGACTCCGGGCACCGCGAGGATGGCCTGCTCGACGCGTCGCACGCAGGACGCGCAGTGCATGCCCTCGACCGGGAAGCGCAGCGCGCTGGATGCCGCCTCGGCGGGCAGGGCCTGGTCCATCGGAACCTCCGGATCTGTGGGACGCCGTGGCGGTCCCGCAGGCTGCACCGGATGGTGGCGTTGTCGCCGGCGTGTCGGTCAGCCGGTGAAGAGGTGGGGACGAGGCGGCAGGCGATCCAGGTCAGGATTGCCGGCCGGCCGCCTGCACGCCGTGCGCGCCCTAGGCGATCGGGCGGCCGGCGGTCAGGCGGTCAGGCGGTCAGGCGGTCAGGCGGTCAGGGCGGAGGTCATGCTGGTCGCGGTGGAGGCGACGCTCGACTGGGCGCCGTAGGCCTGCAGCATCTGCATGATCTGGCCGAGTATTCCCGCCTCGTCGGGGGTGCCCGAGCCGGCCGATGCGGTGCCGGACGCCAAAGTGCTGGCCGAGGAGGAGGTACCCGATGCGGCGCCGGCCGTGGTGGCGGTTGTGGCGCTGCCGGACAGCTCGGACTGGAGGCTGGTGAGCAGCGAATGGACGCCCGACACCAGGGCCGAGGCGGCGCTGCCGAGTTGCGTGCCGCCGGCGAGAGCGGCGCTGCCCGACTTGCCACTCGAACTGCTCGAGTTGTTGTTCGAAGGCCAGCCGGTGGATGGCGGTGGCGGTGCGGTTGCCTGCGAGGGGTTGGCTCCGGCCAGCATCTCCGTCAGGTCCGAGGACGGCGCGCTCGATCCCGCCGAGGCGGCTTTCGTTTGCGCTCCGGCCTGCATCTGCTGCCAGCGGGCGTGTTGGGCGCCCGATACAGCCGAACTCGACATGGTTGCCTCCACGATCTGCTTGATGACGCAACAATACCGTATCAAATATTTAAAGTCCAGGCAAATATAGATAGCCGCATTAGGCAATAAATACCTATCGAATACTGCCGGCCGGCATATTCTGCCGCGTTGGTGCCGGTGGCCGGCGTCAACCGGTCAGCGCGGGCGCTGCCGGTCGCAGATCAGGGCGGCCATGGCGCCGGCGAGCATCAGGGCAGTCATCGCCACCGGGTTGCCCGGCGCGGTCCAGCCGACCAGCA
>CAXSHC010000021.1:0-2090 GCA_964236745.1 uncultured Acetobacteraceae bacterium | reverse complement strand
CAGTGCCCAGGGCGCCGACAAAGAACACGGTGGTGCCGTAAAGGGCGGAAGCGGCTCCCGCGGCGCCGCCATGGCCCAGCACCGAGCCCAGCGCCGCACCCGGCAGCACGAGACCGAGCGAGGCCATGCAGGCCATCATGCCGAGCGCCATCCCGAGTGCGCCGCCGAGGCTGCCGACCGCCATGACCAGCATGGCTGTGCTGGCGGCGACCAGGATCAGGCTGCCGCAGGTCATGGCGCGGTCGATCCCGATCCGGGCGACCAAGCGGGCGTTGCCCTGGGTGCCGAGGATGTAGCCCAGCGCGTTCAGGATGAACACGGCGCCGAAGGTGGTGGGGCTGAGCCGGTAGTGGCCAAGAAATACCGACGGCGCGCCGGCGAGAAAGGCAAACAGGGTGAAGGTGCCGAAGCCGCCTTCCAGGGCGTGGGTGCGGAAGGAGCGTCCGCGCCAGGCGATGATGTAGCCGACCACCGTGTTGCCGACACGCAGGCGCCCGTGCTGCTGCGGGCGCAGGGTTTCGGGCAGGTAGCGGAAGATCAGCAACGAGCACAGCACCCCGTAGAGGGCGGCGATCCAGAAGATGGCGCGCCAGTTCCAGTGCTGGGCGATCACGGCGCCCAGCGTCGGCGCCAGCACCGGCACCACGCCCATGACCACCACCATGCGGCCCACCATGCGGGCTGCCTCGGCGCCGTCCTTGACCACGTCGGCGATCACCGCGCGCGGGATCACCAGGCTGGCGGCGGCTCCCACCGCGGCCCACAGCCGCCACCAGGACAGGTGGGTCATGGTGTCGGCCAGCGCGCAGCCAATCGAGGCCAGGGTATAGACCATCGTGCCGATCAGCAGCGGCAGACGTCGCCCGTAGCTGTCGGCGAGCGGGCCGTGGGTGATCTGGCCGAGCGACAGGCCGAGAAACCAGGCAGCGAGCGTCAGCTGCACCTCGCCCGGCTGCGCATCGAGGCTCGCCTTCATCGCCGGGAAGGCGGGAAGATACATGTCGGTGGAGATCGGGCCGACCGCGGTCAGCAGGGCCAGAAGCACCGTGATCAGGATCGGAGAGCGCGTTGCCTCGACCATGCGCTGCCCAGACACGGCGTCATCCCTTCCACGAGGCCGGGGTGTCCGGCCGGGGACGGATCATGGCCGGTTCGCGCGGACATGGCGACAGGAAGCGACGAGCTGTGGACAAGCGGCAAGGCGTGCAGGTACGCGGCGTATGGGTTTTTGTTCTTGATCTGTTCACGCTTGGGTTCTAGGGTCAGGTGTTGCGGCCAGGCGAGGCGGCATGTCGGGTGGAACAAACGCGGCATGGCTGGCCGGCTGCGCCAATGGTGCACCGGATGCCGCCGCACGATGGCGCGGCGGCCGGCCAAGGATTGGAGGTCGAAGGATGCGTGACGACCCCAGGCCGCCGGCCCTGCTGCCGCTCGACCTGCACGAAACGGCCAACGCGCTTCAGCACGCGCTTGAGCTGCGCCGGACCGGCCTGGCGCGTGATGCGATCACGAACGCCCTGAACGGCGTGGTGGCGGAACTGCTGGCTGACGCCCTGATCTCCGCCGGCTACGTGGTGTCGATACGGCGCTGAGGCTGCGCCGCGATGGCGGTCGCGGCCGGCGGATGGCGTTTGGCCGCCCCACGGGCGTCTCGGGAATGCGGCACAAGGGCTTGCGTCAGACAGGTGACGCCCGGGTTCATGGTGTCGTGGCTGGCACCAACCCGCGCCGCCCTAGCCGTGTGGCTACTGGCGGGCTCGTTCCTAGTGGGGATGCGGCGATCGTCGCGTCGGTGTCACGGGCCGACCCCGATCCGAGAACCTGTTGGTGCTGCCATGGGAGGATGCGTTCTCGCCCGCAACGATTGTCGCCCTGGTTTCGGCGCGGAGAGTGTCGAAGGTATGCCGGGTGAGGGAAACGAGGGGGAGGCCCTAAAAGTGGCGGATTTGCTGGATTTCTGAGGTGATCGGTGGGCTCATGGTGTGCCCATTGCGGGTGCTCAGGCAAGGCTTTCCGACAGCGTTCAGTTACCCTCCAGAAGCTAGAAACCGAAATCGTAACCGCCGCTACGGGTTCCTTGCCAGCAGGAG
>CAXSHC010000020.1:0-19102 GCA_964236745.1 uncultured Acetobacteraceae bacterium | reverse complement strand
CGGTCGCATCCGTGATGGTGGTGGTGACCGAGCCGTCCGCGTTGATGGTGACGCTGGTGACATCGCCGGAGGAGGACGAGCTGCCGCCGTACGCGCCGGCACCGCCTGCTGCGGCGGCGCTGCCCCCGAAGTCGCGTTACCGGTCGAGGCGCTTCCCGTGCCGGACAGAAGCTGCGAGACGACGGCCGAGGCGCCGGATCCGATCGTGGCTCTCATGACGGGTTCAAGTATTATGGCGTGCGTCGATCCTCGCAGCGGAAGCTGAAGCGACCGTCATCAATGCGGAACGGGTGTCGCCTGCGGCCCGCTCCAGGCCAGGTTGTGGATCAGCAGCGCCACCAGCCCCGACCACCCGGTCTGGTGCGACGCGCCGACGCCGTGGCCGTCGTCGCCGTCATAGTACTCGTAGAACAGCACGAGGTCGCGGAAATGCGGGTCGTCCTGCAGCATGGCCGCCTTGCCATGCACCGGGCGGCGGCCGTCCGGGCTGCGCGTGAACAGCCCGACCAGGCGCTGCGACAGCTCCGCCGCCACCTCGCCCAGCGTCATCTGCCGGTCCGAGCCGGTCGGGCACGCGATGCGGTAGGTATCGCCATAGTAGCGGTGCAGGCGCAGCAGGCTTTCGATCAGCAGGTAGTTGACCGGCATCCACACCGGGCCACGCCAGTTGGAGTTGCCGCCGAACAGGCGCGAGCGGCTTTCCGCCGGCCAGTACGGCAGCTCGAAGTTTTGCCCGTGCCATTCGAAGCGGTACGGTGCCGCCTCGTGCGCCTTGGACACCGCGCGTATGCCGCCGACGGACAGGAACTCGGTCTCGTCCAGCATGCGGCCGAGCGTGCGGGTCATGCGGTGGGTGCGGACCAGCGCCAGCAGGGCGGTGTCGTCCTGCCCGACCCGCTCCCATGACGAGACCAGCTCGGCCAGCTGCGGGCGGTGCTGGAGGAACCAGCGCATCCGGGCGGAGAATTCCGGCAGCCGGGCCAGCTCGTCGTGGCGCAGCACCGTGACCGCGTAGAGCGGGATCAGGCCCACCATGGAGCGGGCGCGGAGCGGCACGCGCTCGCCGTCCGGCAGGGTCAGGGTGTCGTAGAAGAAGCCGTCCTGCTCGTCCCACAGCGCGTTGCCTTCCGCGCCGGCGATGATGAGGAAATGCTCGAAGAATTTGGTGGCGACGTCCTCGTACGCGGGGTCGGCCAGCGCCAGCTCGATGGAGATGTGCAGCATCGCCAGCGCGTACATCGCCATCCAGGCGGTGCCGTCCGACTGAGACAGCGTGCCGCCGGTCGGCAACGGCGACGAGCGGTCGAAGATGGCGATGTTGTCGAGGCCCAGGAAGCCGCCCTGGAAGATGTTGCGCCCCTGCTCGTCCTTGCGGTTCACCCACCAGGTGAAGTTCATCGACAGCTTGTTGAACACGCGCTTGAGGAAGTCGTGGTCGGGCTGCCCGTTCAGGGTGCGGTCGGTTTCGAACACCCGCCACGCGGCCCAGGCGTGCAGCGGCGGGTTGGCGTCGCCGAACGACCATTCGTAGGCCGGCAGGGCGGCGTTGGGGTGCATGGCGCCGGCCTCGGTCAGCACCAGCACCTGGTGCTTGGCGAAATCGGGATCGACCAGCGCCAGCACCACCGTGTGCAGCGCCAGGTCCCAGGACGCGAACCAGGGATATTCCCACTTGTCCGGCATGGAGATGATCGCGGCCATGTTCAGGCCGCGCCAGTCGGCGTTGCGCCCGGTCGCGCGCCCGGCAGGCGGCGGCGGCTCGGCCGGATCGCCGTCGAGCCAGCGCTGCACGTCGTAGCGGTAGTACTGCTTCGACCACAGCATGCCGGCGAAGGCCTGGCGCTGCACCAGCCGCGCGTCCGGGTCGGCGACCCGCTCCTGCAACGCGCCGTAGAACGCGTCCGCCTCGGCGATGCGGGCGGCGAACACCGCGTCGAAGTCGGCGAACGGGTCGGTTTCCGCGCCACCGGCAAGGAAGCGCAGCCGCACCACCTGCTCGGCGCCGGCCGGGATCTGCAGCCGGTGCAGCGCCGCGCACTTGGTGCCGGTGCGCGCCGGGTTCACCGCCGCCTCTTGCCCGCCCACCACGTGGTCGTTGATACCGTCCTTGAAGAAGCCGGGTGCCGCCTGGCCGTACAGCCGGTCGACGTTGGTGTCGTTGTCGCAGAACAGCAGGGTGGCGCCGCCTTCGACGAAAAGCCGCATCTCCGCCATTCCGTCCTGCTGCGCCAGCACCACGGCGTCGGACAGCGCGCGCAGCACCGGCCGGGGGGCGCCCTCGGTCCAGGACCAGCGGTTGCGCGCCCAGAGCTGCGGCAGCAGGTGCAGCGGTGCCGGGTCGGGTCCGCGATTGGCCACCCGCACGCGCATCAGGATGTCGTCGGGCGCCGCCTTGGCATACTCCACGAACACGTCGAAATAGCGGTTCGCGTCCAGGATGCCGGTGTCGATCAGCTCGTATTCGGGCTGGTCCTGTCCGCGCCGGCCGTTCTCCTGCACCAGCGCGTCATAAGGGTAGGCCCCTTGCGGATACTTGTACAGCATCCGGGCGTAGGAGTGCGTGGGCGTGCTGTCGAGGTGGTAGTAGAGCTCCTTGACGTCCTCGCCGTGGTTGCCTTCCCGGTTGGTCAGGCCGAACAGCCGCTCCTTCAGGATCGGGTCACGGCCGTTCCACAGCGCGACTCCCAGGCACCAGTGCAGTCCCTTCTCGCCCCACCCCGCGATGGCGTCCTCGCCCCAGCGATAGGCGCGGCTCCTGGCGTGGTCATGCGGCAGGTAGTCCCAGGCGTCGCCGCCGGCGCTGTAGTCCTCGCGCACCGTGCCCCATTGCCGGTCGCTGAGATACGGGCCCCAGTCCTTCCAGCCCCCTTCCTTCCGGGCCCCGTCGGCGCGGCACGCGAGCAGGCGCCGGCCTTCAACGGTGTTGAAGATGTCTGGCCGGTCGACCGGCTGCCGCGTGTCGCTCATCGGGGGTCGGCGAGCCGGGCGACCGCCTCAATCCGGGCGCGTGTGCCGCGGTCGGCGCGGCCGTTGACCGCTTCCGGCCGCCAGTGCCGCTGGAACGCCGTCAGCGTGATCCCGAGCGTGTCGTCCATGGCGCCTTCCCCGGTGATGTCGTAGCCGATGCGGCGCAGAGCCTGTCGCACTGGTTCGAGCCCGGCCGTTTCCTCCGCGACGCCCAGATCCGGCACGTCGAGCGGATACAGCCCGATTCCTCGTTGCGCCAGCCGCGCCCAGGGGAATAGTTCGCCCGGGTCCTGCTTGCGGTCGGGAGCCACGTCGCTGTGCCCGACCACGCCGTTTGGCGGTATCGGGTGGCGCCGCAGGATGGCGAGGCAGAGCGCTTCCACCGCTTCGACCTGCGCCTCCGGGAACGGCTGGTAGCCCCACTCGTGGCCCGGATTGACGATCTCGATGCCGATCGAACTGTCGTTCAGCATGCGGCGGCCGCGCCAGAACGACACTCCGGCATGGGCGGCGCGAAGTTCTTCCGGCACCAGACGCATGATCCGTCCGTCCTCCTTGACCACGTAGTGCGAGGACACTTCCGCCTTTGGATCGCACAGCCGCTCGATCGCCGCCTGCCCGCTTTGCATGCCGGTATAGTGCAGCACCAGCGTGTCGATCACGGCTCCCGGCTCCCGCGCGCGGCAGTTCGGGCTCGGATGCTCGACGATCACGAGGTCCACGCGTCTAGAGGCCCCGGTCGCGCTTGATCCGGTCCCAGGCGGCGTTGACCCGGGCCACCCGTTCGGCGCCAAGCGCGATCTCCGCCGCCTTGGCGCCGCGTGCGGCCATCGAGTCCGGATGGGTTTCGCGCATCAGCCGGCGCCAGGTGGCGCGTATCTCGTCGTCGCTGGCATTGCGGCGCACGCCCAGCACCGCATACGCGTCCGGCTCGTCGGTGGAGGGCCGCGCCGCGCCGTTTTCTGCCCGGTCCCAGGCGCCGTGCCCGAGCCCGAACGCCGCATGGACGCGGCCGAGGAAGTCGAGTTCCGGCCGGGTCAGCGCGCCGTCGGAGCGGGCGATGGCGAACAAGGCGGCCAGCACCTCCTCCAGCACGGCGGTCCGGTCGGCGAAGGCGCGGCCGAGCTCCTCGGCGAAGGGGGCGAAGTCGTCGGTGCGCGTGCGCGCCTGGTCGAACAGGCGGCCGATCTCGGCGGTGGATTCCGTGGGAATGCGGAACGAGCGCTTGAAGCTGTCAATCTCCTGCCGGTTCACCGGCCCGTCGCATTTGGCGAGCTTGGCCGACAGCACCACCACCACGATCGCGAACAGCTGGTCGCGCTTGCCGGCGACGGCGGCCATCTTCACCGCCAGCCGCAGCGCCGCCCCGTTCGGGTCGGCCGCCTTGCGCTTGTCCGAGCGGGGTTCGCTGCCGAGGAAACCGGTGCCGCCCCAGCTGCCCCAGGTGCCGGTCGGCGGGTCCAGCAGCGCGCCCCGGTCAGCGGCATGGCCCAGGGCCGTGCCCAGCACGGCCCCAATGGGGCCGCCCATCGCAAAGCCCGTCACGCCGCCAAACAGCTTGCCCCAGATCGCCATGGTCATGCCTGTATCACAAGCCCGGACTCGAGCGGGCCCCCGTTTCAACGGGAAACACGGGCAGGGTTTGCGTGAGGGATCGTCATGGCGTGTCTGGCGGAAGCGGAAGGCGGCTCGGCTGTGGGGCGTGAACGCATTCTTCCTCCTTCCAAGGGTTGCCTCAGCGGGCGCGCGGGCGGTCGTTGCAAACGGTGTGGGCGAGGCGGAGCAGGCGGGTGGCGCTCTGCGGCAGGCCGGCGCGGTGGGCATCCTCGGCCAGCGACAACAGATGATGCGACAGCAGCAGCGGGCTGACGATCTCGGTGCGGGCTTCGGACGGGTGGGTGCTGGTGGAGCGCATCGGAATTCTTCCTCTTGGGTTTGAGCCGTGTTGGCGTCGAGGAGGAGATTGGCCGCCAATGATTAACGGGTTCTGAACGGCAACCGGGCCGCCGCAATTTTTTTCAGGCCCCATCCGACAGCGCCAGTACACGAAGCGCTGAAGCCAGGCTGCGGGCAGGGTTCCGGCCCGAATCCGTCGCTTCCACCAGCGTGACCAGGCTTTGGCCGCGTTTGGCCGCTAGCGACGCCAGGGCGACCCAGAACTCGGGCTCCAGCGCCACGCTGGTGCGGTGGCCGGACAGCAACAGGCTGCGCTTGACCATCGCACGCTCCGGCGTGCGTTTGACCACCATGCGCTCCGGCGTGCGCTTCACCCGGCCGCCAGCCGCGTGCAGGCCCAGGCGGCCGCCTCGGCCACCACCGGGTCGGGGTCGGCGGCAAGTGCCCGTGCCTCGGGCAGCAGCGCCGCCTCGCCGGAGTTGCCGATCGCGATCAGCACGTTGCGCACGAAGCGATCGCGGCCGATGCGCTTGATGGCCGAGCCGGCGAACAGCTTGCGGAAGCCGGCGTCGTCCAGCCGGGCCAACTCGGCCAGATGCGGGGCGCGCAGGTCCTCGCGCGCCTGCAACTTGGCGGTGCGGCCCAGGCTTGCGAAGCGGTTCCACGGGCAGGCGGCCAGGCAGTCGTCGCAGCCGTAGATGCGGTTGCCCATGGCAACGCGGAACTCGTCGGGGATCGGGCCCGCATGCTCGATGGTCAGGTAGGAGATGCAGCGACGGGCATCGAGGCGGTACGGCGCCGGGAACGCGTTCGTCGGGCAGGCCTCCATGCAGCGTGCGCAGGAGCCGCAGCCGCCGGCGCGGGGCTCCGACGGGGGCAGCGGCAGCGTGGTGTAGATCTCGCCCAGGAACAACCATGAACCGTGTTCACGGGACACCAGGTTGGTGTGCTTGCCCTGCCAGCCCAGCCGGGCGCGTGCTGCGAGCGGCTTCTCCATCACCGGGGCGGTGTCCACGAATACCTTGACCTCGGGGTTGTCGGCGGACGCCTGCTTCACCACGAACTGCGCCAGGTGCTTGAGCATGCCCTTCACCACGTCGTGGTAGTCGCGGTGCCGGGCATACACCGAGATGCCGCCGCGGTCGGGACGGTCCTGGATGTGGCGCGGGTCCTCGCCCGGGGCGTAGCTCAGGCCGAGCGCCAGCACGCTGCGGGCTTGCGGCCACAAGGCCTGCGGGTGGCTGCGCTCCTCCGCGCGTTCGGCGAGCCAGCCCATCTCGCCGTGCTGGCCGCTGGACAGGAAGTCGGCAAGGCGGGTGCGCGCTTCCGGACCCAGCGCCGCGTCGCACACGCCGAACGCGTCGAAGCCGAGGGAAAAAGCGTGGTCGCGTATGCGGTCGCGCAGGGCCGCGCCGTTCACGGCGGGTCGCCCGCGGCCCAGCCGGCGCGCAGAACGGCGGCGTGCGACGACAGCGTTCCCGCCACGATCGCCTCGCGCACGCCCCGCATCAGCCCCTGGTAGTAGTGGAGGTTGTGCCAGGTCAGCAGCATCGGCCCCAGCATCTCGCCGGCCCGGAACAGGTGATGCAGGTAGGCGCGGCTGTGCCTGGCGCAGGCGGGGCAGGAACAGCCGGGCTGCACCGGCCGGGAATCGGCGGCGTGCCGGGCGTTGCGCAGGTTCAGCGTGCCCGAGCCGACATAGGCGCGCGCGGTACGGCCGGCGCGTGTCGGCATCACGCAGTCGAACATGTCGATGCCGCGCTCCACCGCGCCGAGCAGGTCGTCCGGGGTGCCGACGCCCATCAGGTAGCGCGGCCGGTCGGCGGGCAGCAGGGGCACCGTCGAATCCAGGGTCGCAAACATCAGCGCCTGGCCTTCTCCCACCGCGAGCCCGCCCACCGCGTAGCCCTCGAAGCCGATTCTGCGCAGCGCGCGCACGCTTTCGGCGCGAAGCGCTGGCTCCACCCCGCCCTGGACGATGCCGAACTGCCCATAGCCGTCGCGGGGGATGAACGCGTCGCGCGAGCGGGCGGCCCAGCGCATCGACAAGCGCATGGAGGCGGCGATGGCGTCGGTGCTGGCGGGCAGCGCCGGGCACTCGTCGAAGCACATGGTGATCGTGGCATCCAGCGCGTGCTGGATCGCGGTGGAGCGTTCGGGGGTCAGGCGGTGCGCGGTGCCGTCGATGTGCGAGCGGAAGGTGACGCCGTCAGGGTCGAGCTTCCGCAAGGTGCTGAGCGACATCACCTGGAACCCGCCGGAATCGGTCAGGATCGGGCCGGGCCAGTCCATGAACCGGTGCAGCCCGCCCAGCGCCTCGATCCGCTCCGCCCCCGGCCGGAGCATCAGGTGGTAGGTGTTGCCGAGCACGATTCCGGCGCCGGTCGCGCGCACCGCGTCCGCGGTCATCGCCTTGACCGTGCCGGCGGTGCCGACCGGCATGAAGGTCGGCGTCGGCACCGTGCCGTGCGCGGTGAGGAGGTGCCCGGCGCGGGCGTTGCCGTTCCGGGCCTCAGGCGTCCAGCCGAACCCCGTCACGCCGCGCGCTCCAGCAGGCAGGCGTCGCCATAGGAATAGAAGCGGTACTTGTTCGCGATCGCCCGCGCATACGCGTCCAGCATCCGTTCGCGCCCGGCGAACGCGCACACCAGCATGAACAAGGTCGAGCGCGGCAGGTGGAAGTTGGTCAACAGCAGGTCGGCGCTGCGGAAGCGGTGGCCGGGGCGGATGAACAGGCTGGTTTCGCCGTCGAACGGCTGCATCGTGCCGTCCGCGTCGGCGGCGGTTTCCAGCAAACGCAGGGTGGTGGTGCCGATCGCCACGACCCGGCCGCCGGCGGCACGGGTGCGGTTGATCGCGTCCGCCGCCGTTCGGTCGACGATGCCGCGCTCGGGGTGCATGCGGTGCGCGTCCACCGCGTCCTCGCGCATCGGCAGGAACGTGCCGGCCCCCACGTGCAGCGTCACCGTCGCCTGTCCGACGCCGCGCGCGCGGGCGGCGTCAAGCAGGGCGGGCGTGAAATGCAGGCCGGCGGTGGGGGCGGCGACGGCGCCGTCGCGGGCGGCGAACACGGTCTGGTAGTCGGCCTGGTCGGCCGCCGTGGGCCCGTCCGGCCGCGCGATGTAGGGCGGCAGCGCCAGGGTGCCGGCCGCCTGGAGGAAGCGGTCGAACGCCGGGCCCTCGGCGTCGAAGCGCAGCACCGCGCCGCCGCCGGGCTCGCGCGCCAGCACGCGTGCCCGTACTGCCGTGCCGGGAAAATGCAGCACGTCGTCGTCGCGGAGGCGGCGGGCGTTGCGCACCAGCACGTGCCAGCTGTTGTCCGGCAGCACGCGGTCCAGGGTGATGCCGATCCGGGCGTCGCCGCGCAGCGCCTGCAGCTGCGCCGGGATCACGCGGGTGTCGTTGCTCACCAGGAGGTCGCCCGCGCGCAGCAGGGCAGGCAGCTCCGCCACCGTGCGGTCGCCGGTCGCGTCCCGGCGCAGCTCCAGCAGGCGGGCCCGCTCGCGCGGACGCGCCGGCTCGTGCGCGATCCGCTCCGCCGGCAGGGCGAAATCGTAGTCGGTGGCGAGCAGGGTCATGCTCGGCACGATCTAGGGAGTCCCGGGCGCGCGGGCCAGCCCTTCGCCGGACGCTTCAACCTATCCGCGTGTCTGGCGGAGCCGGACGTCTTGTGGTTTGAACCGGTTCCATGGATGCAGCCCTCCGTCAAAGCCCGCCGCTTTGGCGCAACTTCCTGTTTTTCCTCGGGCCGATGATGCTGAGCAACGTTTTGCAGGCGGCCTCGGCAACCGTCAGCAACATCTACCTCGGCCAGATGATCGGCATCGACGCCATGGCCGCGGCCAGCGTGTTCTTTCCGGTGATCTTCTTCCTGGTGTCGCTGGTGATCGGCATGGGGGTCGGTGCCTCGGTGCTGATCGGCCAGGCCTGGGGCGCCGGCGACCTGGATCAGGTGCGCCGGGTGGCGGCCACCACCACCGTCGCGGTGCTGGCCGGCGGCCTGCTGGTGTCGCTGCTGCTGACGCCGTTGGCCCGGCCGCTGCTGGCGGCGATCGGCACGCCAGCCCGCGTGCTGCCGGGCGCCGTCGCCTATGCCACGGTGATGCTGGGCTTCATGCCGGTGTTCTTCGGGTTCCTGCTGCTGACCGTGCTGCTGCGCGGCATCGGCGACACCGTGACCCCGCTTTGGGCGCTGGCGATCGCGCTCGGGGTGTCGATGACCGTGACGCCGGCCCTGATACGCGGCTGGCTGGGCCTGCCGCGCCTGGGCGTGGCCGCCGCCGCCTGGGGTGCGGTGATCGCCTGGGGCGTCGGCGGAAGCTGGCTCGGCTGGTTTCTGCGACGGCGCAACAGCCCCCTGGCGCCCGACCGGCGCTTTTGGCGCGCGATGCGGCCGGACTGGCGCATCCTGGACCGGGTGCTCCGGCTCGGCGTGCCGTCGGCGGTGCAGATGGTGGCGATGGCGACGGGCGAGATGGTGCTGCTGGGGCTGGTCAACCGCTACGGGCCGGATGCCACCGCGGCCTATGGCGCGGTCAACCAGGTCATGGCCTACGTGCAGTTCCCGGCCATGTCGATCGGCATCACGGTCAGCATCCTGAGCGCGCAATCGATTGGCGCCGGCCGGACCACGCGGCTGCCGTCGATCCTGCGCACCGGCATGGTGCTGAACCTCCTGATCACCGGAACGCTGGTGGCGGTCGCCACCTTGTTCTCGCGCCGCTTGGTGGCCTTGTTCATCGCGAGCGACGCCGTGGTCGTCACCACGGAGTCGCTGCTGCACATCGTGCTGTGGAGCGTGCTGGTGAGCGGGGTCAACGGCATCCTGTCCGGGCAGATGCGCGCGAGCGGGGTGGTGCTGGTGCCCACCCTGATCCTGGTGTCGTCGATCGTGCTGGTGGAGGTGCCGGTGGCCTGGAGCCTGAGCCGCCTGCTCGGCCTGGACGGGGTGTGGATCGCTTATCCCGCCGCCACGGTGGCCACGGCGCTGTCGTACGCCCTCTACTTCCGGCTGGTGTGGCGCCACAAGCCGGTCCTGCGGCTTGCCTGACGCGTTCCACGCTTGATGCGCTTCGGGACCCTGGTCAGGCGGGGTGGGATGGGGGAGAACCGGGTCGTGTCGGGGTTTCGGGGATGAAGGCTGCATCGGCGGGACCCGTTCGGGTCCAGGCCAAAGGAAGCGGGGCCAAAGGAAGCGGGGCCAAAGGAAGCGGGCGCCGGGCCCAGTTCTGCACCGGCTCGATCATGCGCCACACCGCCGTGATGGCCGGCACCGGCGCGGTCGGCCTGATCGCGGTGTTCGCGGTGGACCTGCTCAACCTGTTCTACATCTCCCGCCTCGGCGACCGCGGCCTGACCGCGGCGATCGGCTTCACCGGCGCCGTCGGCATGCTGCAGATCTCGGTCTCGATCGGCATGTCGATCGGGCTGGGTGCGGTGGTGTCGCGGTTGATCGGCGGCAACCGCTTCGAGGAGGCGGGTCGTGTGGCGTCCTCCGCCCTGCTGGTGATGGGGGCGGTGATGCTGCTGATCGGCCTGCTCACCGTGCTGCTGCTGCGCCCGATCCTGTCCGGGCTCGGCGCCACCGGCGGCACCTTCCATGCGGTGGCGAACTACGTGCGGATCGTGTCGCCCTGCCTGCCGCTGATCACGCTGGGCATGGGGTTCTCCTCCCTGTTGCGGGCGCTGGGTGACGCGCGTCGCTCCATGACGGTGACGCTGTGGGGGGCCGCGGTGACCGCCTGCCTCGACCCGCTGCTGATCCTGGGCTTCGTCACCGGGCTGCACCTGGGGCTGACGGGGGCCGCGATCTCCACCGTCGCGTCGCGCGGCACCGCGGCGGTGCTGGGCTTTCTCAGCGTGCAGCGGCACGGGCTGCTGCACCGGCCGACCCTGTCCAGGCTGCTGCCGGACGCCAGGCGGATCGCCGTGGTGGCGATGCCGGCGATCCTGACCAACCTCGCCACCCCGGTGGGGGCGGCCTACACCACCCACGCCCTGGCCCGGTTCGGGCTGCAGGCGGTGGCTGGCCAGGCGACGATCGACCGCATCACCCCGGTCGCGTTCGCGTTCATCTATGCCCTGACCGGCTCGGTCGGGCCGATCATGGCGCAGAACCTGGGCGCCGGGCTGTGCAACCGGGTGCGCGACACCCTGCGCGCCTCCTTGCTGCTGGTGCTTGGCTGCGTGCTGCTGATGTGGGCGCTGCTGGCAGCACTTCAGGGCGAGGTGGTGGCGTTGTTCTCCGCCACCGGCACCGCGGCCGCGCTGATCCACCTGTTCTGCTCGCTGACGGTGGCGGGCTTTCTGTGGGTGGGCGCGTTGTTCGTGGCCAACGCCGCCTTCAACAACCTTGGCCACCCGCTGCTGTCCACCCTGTTCAACTGGGGGCGGGCGACGCTTGGCACGATCCCGTTCGTGACCATCGGCACGCGCTACGGCCCGGTCGGCGTGTTGCTGGGCCAGGCGGCGGGCGGGATGGTGTTCGGCACGCTGGCGGTGGTCACCGCCTTCGTGGTCACGCGCCGGCTCCGTTCCGAGCAGGCTGGGCCGGGGGTGGCGATGGACGTGCCGGGCGGCACGGGCAAGGCGGCGATGGCCGAACTGTCGGAGCTGGAAGCCGGGCCGGGTTCTGCCAAGCGGTAGCGGGTCAGGCGCCGCTCGGCAGGTTGAACGGGTGGGCGCCGTCGCCGGCCAGGAGGAGTTGGCAGTGCTGCGTGAAGCGCCAGGGCTCGCCCGGCCGCTCCCGGCGCAGGAACCAGATCACGTCGAAGCGGTTCTTCGGCCATTCCCACCCGTCGGGAAGCTCCGGCAGCCGCTGCGGCGCTGCCACGGCACGGGCCAGCGCCGGCAGGCCCTGGTGCTGCCAGCACACCAGGACGACCCCGGCCTGTGCCGCCAGGGCCGCCCCGCATTCGTCCTCCTGGTGCAGCGCCCAGCGCAGGTCCACGGCCTGTCCCAGCTTCGCCGCCAGCGGCAGCACGGTTTGTTCCGGCCGTTTGCTGTGGCCGCCGCCTTTCCGGAATGCCGAAGCGTGGATCCGGTCCGGCCTCGGCAGGTGCCGCGTTGTTTCCGCAAGCGGACCGGGCGCCAGCAGCGCCGCGAGCCCGCCGGCGCGCTGCCAGCCGCGTACCGTGAGCGACTTCGCGTCTGTGCGGCCATCGGGCCCGAGCCCGACGGTCTCGTCGCCCGTGCCGGGCTTTTCCGCGTGCCTGAGCAGCAGGATCCCGGTGCTGGTGGTCCGGTTCTGGTTCATGCCGGCCATGATGCCGGTCGGCGCCGGGGGCGTCATCCATCCGTCCGGAGGGCACCCGTTCGGAAGGTGCGCCCGGCAGCTCGCGGCGACGCCTGGTTGGCGGAACGCGGTGCCTTGGCTCTAGTCTTGCTGGCGTGAGGCCCCGAGGTGGGGCTCGACCCATCGCGAGCCCGTTCATGACCGCCATGCCCATCAGCACCCCGCAGCCGATCGAGGATCACGGCCTGGTCGGCGACCTCCGCACCGCCGCCCTGATCGCCCGCGACGGCGCGGTGACGTTTCTGTGCCTGCCCGAGTTCGACAGCCCCACCGTGTTCGCGTCCCTGCTCGACCCGGCCGGCGGCACCTTCCGCATCCTGCCCCGGAACGACGGCCTTCGCACCTCGCAGATGTACCTGCCGGACACCAACATCCTTCTCACCCGCTTCATGTCGGAGAACGGCATCGCCGAGCTGACCGACCTGATGCCGGTGCACGGCTCGCCCGGGCCGCAGCGGCTACAGCGGCGCGTCCGGGTGATACGTGGCAGCTTCGACTTCGACATGGTCTGCGCGCCCCGCTTCGACTACGGGCGCTGCGCGCACGCGGTCGACGCGGACGGAACCTTCGTGCCGGACGGGGGCAGCCTGCGGCTGCGGCTGCGCGCCACCGTGCCGCTGCGCGCCGAGGACGGGAACCTCCACGCCGAGTTCCACCTCGACCGCGACGGGGAGGCTTGCTTCTTCCTGGAGGTGAACCCGGAGAACCCGGTGACGACGACGAGCTGCGCCGAGGCGGATGCTACCTTCGCCGCCACTTTGGCGTTCTGGCACCGCTGGGTCGACCGGTCGCGCTATGCCGGCCGCTGGCGCGAGGTGGTAACGCGCTCGGCGCTGGCGCTCAAGCTGCTCACTTCGGCCGTGCACGGCGCCCCCGTCGCCGCGGTGACGTTTGGCCTGCCGGAAGAGTTCGGTGGCGAGCGCAACTGGGACTACCGCTACGTCTGGATACGCGACGCGTCGTTCGCGATGTACGCGTTCATCCGCCTCGGCCTGATCGACGAGGCCGAAGCGTTCGTGGACTGGATCGGCGCACGCGCCCGCCAGCGCGTCCGGGACGAGCAGCTGCACGTGGCCTATGCGCTCGACGGCACCAGCGAGCTGCCGGAGCAGACGCTCGACCATTGGGAAGGGCACCAGCAGTCCCGTCCGGTGCTGATCGGCAACGCGGCGGCGACCCAGTTCCAGCTCGACATCTATGGCGAGCTGATGGACTCCGTTTATCTCGCCAACAAGTACGGTCGTTCCACCTCCTACGAGGATTGGCGCGGCATCGTCGGCATGGTCGCGTGGCTGGGCGAGAACTGGCGGCGGCCGGATGCCGGGATCTGGGAAGGACGCGGCGAGATGCGGCCGTTCCTGCATTCCCGGGTGATGTGCTGGGTGGCGGTGGATCGCGCCATACGGTTGTCGCAGAAGCGCTCGCTTCCGGCGCCGCTTCCCAACTGGAACGAGCTCCGCCTGGAGATCCACGCCTCCATCCACGAGGAGTTTTGGCGCGACGACCTCCAAAGCTTCGTGTCCTATCCGGGCGCGGACGCGCCGGATGGCTCTATGCTGCTGATGCCGCTGGTGCGGTTCATCTCGCCCTGCGACCCGCGTTGGATCGGCACCATGGCGCTGGTGCAGCGCACCCTGGTGGAGGACGCGCTGGTGTTCCGTCGCACGGAAGGGGACCGGGCGCTGGACGGGCTCAAGGGCGAGGAAGGCTCGTTCCTGGCCTGCTCGTTCTGGTATGTCGAGTGCCTGGCGCGTATGGGACGGGTGGTCGAGGCGCGGCTGCTGTTCGAGAAGCTGCTGGGCTATGCCAATCCGCTCGGGCTGTATGCGGAGGAGCTGTCGCCGACCGGGCGGCACCAGGGCAACTATCCCCAGGCGCTGACCCACCTGGCCCTGATCAGCGCTGCCAGCTATCTCGACCGCGCCTTGGGCAAGAACCGGGCGACGCCCTGGAGCTGAAGCCGGATCGCGCGCCATGGCGGCCGGATAAAGCCTTTCTTTACCTGTTGCATTCATCGTTCCGGATTGTAGCCCCGGAGATCATCGTGCTTTCAAATGTCGCCATCCGTACCAAGATCGTCGGCAGCTTCGTGGCCGTGCTGGTTTGCACCATCGGGCTCGGCTTGTTCGCCCTGCAGCGGCTCGGCGCCATGGATCGCGCCTCGACCGTTATTCGCAGCAGCACCTTGCCGGAAGCGCGCGTCTTGTTCGACATCGCCTTCCAGACCATGCGCTACCGGCAGCTGGAAGCCGACACGGCACTGGCACCTGACCTGGACGCACGGCACGGTGACGAGGTGGTGCTGGCCGAGGTCGAGGCTGCGGCGGGCAAGGCGTTTGACACTTATGGCGGGCTGACCCGGCAAGCCGACGAGCGCCGCCGCGCGTCGGCGTTGCAGCGCTCCTGGGTCGCCTATGTGGGACAGAACCGGAAATACCTCGACGCCCTGCACGCGAGCGACGTCAATGGTGCCGTCGGCCTTTATCTTGGCGACATGCGGGGCAGGTTCAGTTTGTTCCGGAACGCGCTGCATGCCGAGATGTCACAAAGCGTCGCCGCCGCCGCCGCCGTGTCGCGGCACGAGAGCAAGGTGCACACGTCGGCGCGTCGCTGGATCCTGGCTGCCATCGGTTCGGCAGCGCTTCTATGCATCGTCGCCGGCTGGGGTCTGATACGCAGCGTTGCGGTGCCGCTGGTGGCGATGACCTCCGCCATGCGCCGCCTTGCCGACCGTGACATGCAGACGGTTGTTCCATGCACCGGGCGCGGCGACGAGATCGGGGCGATGGCCTCGGCGCTGCAGGTGTTCAAGGACAACATGGAGCAGGCCGACCGGCTCGGTGCCGAGAAGGAAGCCGAGCGTGCGGCGCGCGAACAGCGCGGCACGCGGATCGAGCACCTGGTCGGCGCCTTCGAGCAGCAGGTCGGCCAAACGGTCTCCGTCCTCGCCACCGCTTCGACCGAGATGGAGGCGACCGCCTCCTCCATGACGCGGAACGCGGCGCAAACAAACACGCAGGCTGTGGCGGTGGCACAGGCGGCGGAAGAGTCCAGCAGCGGCGTGCAGACGGTCGCGGCCGCGTCCAACCAGCTTGCCGCCTCCATCACCGAGATCAACCGACAGGTGACGAGTTCCGCCACCCTGACCGGCAAGGCAGTCGGCAGCGTTCGACGCACCGACGACACCGTGCGGGCGCTTTCCGACAGCGCCGGGCGTATCGGGCAGGTGGTGGAGCTGATCACCACGATCGCCAGCCAGACCAACTTGCTGGCCCTGAATGCCACCATAGAGGCCGCACGGGCGGGGGACGCCGGCAGGGGCTTCGCGGTGGTGGCGTCGGAGGTGAAGAGCCTGGCGCAGCAGACCGCGCGCGCCACCGACGAGATCGCCGCGCAGATCGCGCAGGTGCAGCAGGCGACGGGGGGTGCGGTGGATGCGATCCGCGAGATCGGCGGGCTGATCGAGGAGGTGGGCGCCATCACTGGTGCGATCGCAGCGGCGGTGGAGCAGCAGGGGGCGGCCACGGCCGAGATCGCGCGCAACGTGCAGCAGACGGCGGCCAGCACGCAGGTGGTGACGACCAACATTTCGGGTGTCAGCCGTGCCGCCAACGATACCGGCACCGCCGCGACCGAGGTGTTGGGTGCCGCCGGGGACCTGTCGCGCCAGGCGGAGAACCTGTCGGCGGAAGTGAGCCGGTTCATCGCCTCGATCAGGGCGGCCTGACCGGGTAACGCAGCCGGGATCGAGCGCCGGCCCAGATCCCGACCAAGCGGATCCCCGCATCGGTTGGAGGCGGCCTAGCCCTGGTAGGACGCGATCTCGATCAGGTTGCCGTCCGGATCCAAGCAGTATACCGAGGTGATCGGTCCCAGCGCGCCGAGACGCGTCACCGGGCCTTCCGCCACGGTCACGCCGCACTGGCGCAGGTGCTCGACCACGTCGTCGCTTTCGACCGCGGTGACGAAGCACAGGTCCTGGCTGCCCGGCAGCGCGTCCTCGGCAGTGGTCCAGCCTTCGACGCCGTAGGGGCGCAGGTTGATCTTCTGGCCGCCGTACTTGAGCGCGCAGCGCCGGTTGCGGCCATACTCCTCGTGCTCCATGCCGAGCACGCGCTGATACCAGGACGAGGTCTTCTCCACGTCCCTGCAGGTGATGACCAGATGGTCCAGTCGGTCCACGGTGAAGCGCATGGGATCGGGCTTGTCCTGTTTCAGGTAAGGCCGTCGTAGAAGTCGTGGCCCTTGTCGTCGATCACGATAAAGGCGGGGAAGTTCTCGACCTCGATCCGCCATACCGCTTCCATGCCGAGCTCGGGATATTCCAGCAGCTCGACCTTGCGTATGCAATCCTGCGCCAGCCGGGCCGCCGGGCCGCCGACCGAGCCGAGATAGAAGCCGCCATGCTTGTGGCAAGCGTCCCGGACCGCGCGCGACCGGTTGCCCTTGGCCAGCATCACGAGGGATCCGCCCGCCTGCTGCAGCATGTCGACATAGCTGTCCATGCGGCCGGCGGTGGTGGGGCCGAACGAGCCGGTGGGCATGTTGTGCGGGGTCTTGGCGGGACCTGCGTAGTACACCGGGTGGTTCTTGAGGTACTCCGGCAGTTCCTCGCCGCGGTCGAGCTGCTCCTTGAACTTGGCGTGGGCGATGTCGCGCGCCACCACGATGGTCCCGGTCAGCGACACCCGCGTTTTCACCGGATGACGCGACAGGAGCTGCCGGATCTCCCACATCGGCCGGTTGAGGTCGACGGGTACCACCTCGCCGCCTAGCGCCTCGTCGGTGGCTTCGGGAAGGTACTGCGCGGGGTCTGCTTCCAGCTGCTCCAGGAAGATGCCTTCGGGCGTGATCTTGGCCTTGATCTGCCGGTCGGCGGAGCAGGACACGCCGATGCCCACGGGAAGCGAGGCACCGTGTCGCGGCAGGCGCACCACGCGCACGTCGTGGCAGAAGTATTTGCCGCCGAACTGCGCGCCGATGCCGAGCGACTGCGTCAGGCGATGCACCTCGCGCTCCAGCTCCACGTCGCGAAAGGCGTGGCCAAGCGGGCTGCCTTCGGTCGGCAGGCCGTCGAGATGGCGTGTGGAGGCCAGCTTCACCGTCTTGAGCGTGAGCTCGGCCGAGGTGCCGCCGATCACGATCGCCAGGTGGTAGGGCGGGCACGCCGAGGTGCCCAGGGTGCGGATCCGGGTCGCCAGCCATTCCAGCAGGTGCGCGGGGCTGGCCAGCAGGGCGCGAGTTTCCTGGAACAGGAACGTCTTGTTGGCCGAGCCGCCGCCCTTGGCGATGAACATCAGGTGCAGCTCGTCGGCGTGGTGATCGCCGGGTGCCGCCGCGATGTCGAACTGCACCGGCAGGTTGGTGCCGGTGTTGACCTCCTCGAAGGTGGAAAGCGGCGCCATCTGCGAATAGCGCAGGTTGGTCTCGGTGAAGGTGCGGTGCACGCCGAGCGATAACGCTTCCTCCTCGTCGCCCTCGACCCAGACGCGCTGGCCCTTCTTGCCGAACACCAGGGCAGTGCCAGTGTCCTGGCACATCGGCAGCACGCCGCCGGCGGCGATGGACGCGTTCTTGAGCAGGTCGAGCGCCACGAAGCGGTCATTGGCCGAGGCGTCGGGATCGGCGAGGATGCGCGACAGCTGCTGCAGGTGGCCCGGCCGAAGCAGGTGCGACACCTCGCGAAAGGCGAGGGCCGCGAGCTCGGTCAAGGCTTCGGGCCGAACCCGCAGCACTGTCCTGCCATCATGCGACGACGTCGAAACCCCCTCGATCTCCAGCCTGCGCCAGGGCGTCGCGTCCGGGCCCAGCGGAAACATCGGCGAAAAGGCGAAGGGCCGGACCGGCGGGCGGGCGGATGGCGGCAGGGCATTCATGGCGGCGATCCGGATCGGGGCGGCGTTGCGGTTCAGCTCTGGTTGGGGCTTCGCTTGCGGAACGCGTCGAGGCTCACGACCTGCGGCGTCGGGTCCGGCGCGGGACCCTCCTGCTGTTCCGGCTCCGGCTCCGGCTTCGGCACCACGGCAAGCTGCGTCGCGGCTTCCGGCATCGCCTCGGCCGCCTCGACCGGAACCGTGAAGCGCAGCGCCAGGCGCACGTGCGGGTCGGCGAAGCCGGTGACGGCGCGCAACGGCACCACGAGCGAGGTGGGCACGGAGCCGAACGACAGCCCCACCGTCATCAGCTGGGTTTCCTCGTCCACCTTGAGGTCCCAGAACTGGTGCTGCAGGACGATCGTCATCTCGGTCGGGTATTGCGCCATCATGCGCTTGGGGATCACCGTCAACGGGTCGTCGGTGCGGAAGGTGATGTAGAAGTGGTGGCCTCCGGGCATGCCCTCGGCGGCGGCGTGCTCGAGCGCCTTGACCATCACTTCCCGGTAGGCCTGCTCGATCCAGCGGTCATAGGGCAGCAGGCTGTCCGCCATGCCGTTGTCCTCGCCGCCGCCGCGATCGTCCTCGGCCATGCTGGGCTCCTCGTTTGCGAGGCAACGCTCCCGACACCGGGAACGGGTCTCGATACGGCGCAGCCATGCGACAATCGATGGTGCGGTGCAAGTCGTCACCGCCTGAACGATGCAAGGCGCCGACAAGCGAGTGGGGAGGCTTCTGTTGCCCGGTGCCCCCCCGAACCGCGCTTGTCACTTATGCAGCGACAGCGAGCGCCTCATGATTGTCATTGGCACTTGTGATATGACCCGATAACGGCGGTATCATGCCGAGCAAAAGGTAGGTCTTTACCACGCGTGTCGAGCCTGTTTCGTCCCCATATGCCCCGTTTCCGGGATGGTGGAGACGCCGGGCACTGCCCCCGGGTCCACAACGTTTATTCCACGTACCGTTTATCGCCGTAGCCGAGGTTGCCCTCTTGCACCGCCGTATATAGGGCGGTTCAGCTTCGGCGTCCAGATGTGGAAACACGCGGGCTCGTGCTACCCCGGGAGCG